>JBQCDC010000159.1:0-5281 GCA_051961575.1 Marmoricola sp. | reverse complement strand
ATGCGAGCACGTTGAGGGCGCAGCGACGGCATCGCCTCGAGGTCGCGAGCCAAGGATTCGGCGTTGCAGCTGGAGTAGAGCACTGTTCCGGTTCGGCTGCCCTCGAGCATGGCGGCGAGCTCCGGCCCGATGCCGCGGCGCGGTGGGTTCACCACGACGAGGTCGGGGGAGTCGCCCGCCGAGAACGCTCGGTCGGCGTATGCCAGCGCATCGTCGGCAACGAACTCGACGTTCGAGGGCGCTGAACTCTGTGCGCTGGCCACCGCCTCCGGGCTGATCTCCACCCCGGTGAACCGCAGGTCAGGGCGGGCGAGGTGCAGCGCAAATCCGCCGACGCCGCAGAAGAGGTCCCAAGCCCGGTGGGCGTTCACGTTCGTCAGGAAGTCACGGGCACCTTGGTAGAGAGCGGCAGCGACCGTCGTGTTCGTCTGGAAGAAGCTCTGCGGACGCAGGCGCAGGTCGATGTCGTTGATCCGCATGGCAAGCGCATCCGCGTCGGTGAGCAGGATCTCGCGTTCGCCCTCGAGGATCGCCTTGTGCACCGGCTGGAGGTTGATCGACGCCACGACAAGCGACGGGAGCGCCTTGACCAGACCTTGCAGGTGTTTCCTGATCCTCGCCTCCGCCTCGGTCGACCGCAGCACGAACCGAACCATCAGCTCGCCGCTCGGTGCGCTGGTCACCAACAGGTACTTGAGCTCGCCGCGCCGCGTGGCCACGTCGTAAGGAACGAGTCCGGCTTCCGTGATGAACGCTGCGAGCGTCGGCAGCGCCTGCTGGATCGGAGCCTCGTACAAGGCGCAGTCGCGTAGGTCGACCGGACCGTCCGGTCCGAGAATGCCCAGCACGGGTTGGTCGGCCGTGCCGCTGACCACCAGCTTGGCCTTGTTGCGGAAACCCTCGAGTGGCGAGGCCATCGGCGGTTCCCAGGCGAGGTCGTCACCGATCAGGGATCGGCATTGCTCGACTTTCCGCGTCAGCTGATCGGCGTAGGAGACATCGAGCCAGGAGCACGACCGGCAACGCCAGGAGTCGAAGTGGGCGCAGTCGAGCAGGTTCCCCGGCTCAGGCACCGAGCTGTGCCATCCATTCCTCGACGGCTTCAGGGTCTCGCGGAAGGGCGGCCGAGAGGTTCTGAGCGCCGTCGGCGGTGATCACCACGTCGTCCTCGATCCGGATGCCGATCCCGCGCAGCTCCTCGGGAACGAGCTCGTCGTCGATCTGGAAGTACAGCCCGGGCTCCACGGTGAGGCACATGCCCTCGGCCAGGTCGCCCTCCGGGTAGATGCTGGGCGAGGTGGCCGCGCAGTCGTGAACGTCCATGCCGAGCATGTGGCTGACGCCGTGGAGCGACCACCGGGTGTAGACACGGCTGTCCTTGCTCAGGGCCTCCTCGACACTGACCGGAAGCAGGCCCAGCTCGTTGAGCCCGTTCGCCAGGACCTCGACGGCTGCGTTGTGCCCGGCGCGGAAGGGCTTCCCGGGAGCGAGCGCGTCGATCCCGGCCTGCTGGGCGTTGAGCACGATCGTGTAGAGATCGCGCTGCAGAGGCGTGAACCGGCCGCTCACGGGCAGCGTCCGGGTGACGTCCGCGGTGTAGAGCGATTCGGCCTCGACGCCCATGTCGAGCAGCACGAGATCGCCCGGACGGATCTGGCCGGTGTTCTCGGTCCAGTGCAGCGTCGTGGCGTGCGAGCCGCCGCCGACGATGCTGTCGTAGCCGATGTCGTTGCCCATCGCGCGTGCTCGCCGGAAGAAGGTGCCCTCGACCCAACGCTCGCCGTAGCGCTGCGCGTTCTCCCAGTCCCGGACGCAGTCCTCGAAGCCGAGGGTGGTGATGTCGCAGGCTCGCTGGAGCTCGGCCAGCTCCCACGAGTCCTTGATGAGGCGCAGCTCGGAGAGTGCTTGGGCCAGCTCGCCGTTACGGGCGTCGTCCAGCTCGACCTGACGGTCGACTCGGGGATCGACGCCGGCGAGAACACGTGGCTTGGACCAGCGCGCCAGATCCGACTCGAGGTCCCGGACGTCGCGGGTCGCCACCCCCAAGCTCTGAGAGATCTCCTCGAGGCTGGGTCGCCGCCCCACCCAGAGCTCGCCGTACTGACGGTCGCGGAAGAACTCGTCGGTGGTTCGCTCGGAGCGGGGGCGGGCGTAGAGCACCGACTCGCCGTCGGGCAGCACCACCAGAACCGCGTCGCTGGTCTGGTTCAACGACAACCAGGTGTGAGCTGTGTCGCTGCGGAAGCGGTAGTCGGTGTCGTTGGCTCGCACCTTGTAGCCGCCGGCCGGCACGATCAGGGTCTCGCCGGGGAACATCGCGGCGATCTTGGCGCGCCGGAGCGCTGCCGTGTCAGCAGCCGGATGGCGATGGATATCGAGCGGCCGTTCGCCCCAACCCTTGCGCATGAAGGCGGTCAGTGCCTCGGGCACAGCGGGATCGTGGCTCTGCTGTCCAGTGTTCGCATCGGTCACGCGGCCACTGTACGTCGGTCGGACGCTCGGCTTCTCGCTACGCTACGCACCGTGCCTACAGTGCGTCTCACCAAGTCCCGCGTCCGCGTCCCGGTCGCGGGTGAACGCACGTTCGGCGGGGGGACTAATGGGGGGCAAGAAGCTTGAGCGTGACCAATGAACACCTGCTGACGACGCTGGTCCGGCTGCACGAGGCGCTGCTGAAGGTCGACCTGGCGCTCGACGTCGTCGAGGTCAAGGAAGCCGCGACGGTCCGCGACGAGGTCGCGGTTCAGCTCGCCGACTACGTGATGCCGCGCATCCTTGCGGCCGACGCGCCGCTGCTCGCGGTGGTGGGCGGATCGACCGGTGCCGGGAAGTCGACGCTCGTGAACTCGATCGTCGGCTCGGCGGTGACCGAGGCGGGTGTGCTGCGCCCGACGACGCGCTCGCCCGTCCTCGTCCACAATCCCGACGACGCCGAGTGGTTCGTCAACGCGCGGATCCTGCCGGACTTCCGCCGCACCGAGAGCGCCTCGGCGGATCCTGGCCTGCTTCAACTGGTGTCCTCACCCAACGTGCCCCAGGGCATCGCGGTGCTCGACGCGCCCGACGTGGACTCGCTCGAGGAGCGCAACCGCACGCTGGCCGCCCAACTGCTCGACGCGGCCGACATGTGGCTGTTCGTGACCTCGGCCGCTCGGTACGCCGATCAGGTTCCGTGGGGCTACCTGCGGCGGGCCGCAGAGCGCAAGGCCGCCGTCGCGATCATCTTGGACCGCACCCCGGCATCCGCCGTCGGTGAGGTCGCCGCTCACCTGAGCCGCATGCTGGTGGCGCGCGGGCTCAAGGACTCGCCGCTGTTCACCGTTCCCGAGGGCTACGTGGACGCTGAGGGGCTGCTGCCGCAGGAGAGCATCGAGCAGATCCAGATCTGGTTGGAGCAGTTGGCGGCGAACGACCAGGCGAAGACGGCGGTGGTGCGGCAGACCTTGGCGGGCACGGTGCGCAGCGTCGCCGAACGGACGTACAGCGTTGCCGACGCATGCGAGCGGGCCGAGGAGGTCTGCGACGGACTCCGGGCGTCCCTCGTCGAGACCTACGCCGGAGCGATCGACGAGGTTGACCGTGCTGCCTCCAGCGGTCGGCTGGTCGCGTCCGTTGCCGGCTCGGACTGGCGCGCCGCGCTGGCCCAGGTGGAGCAGGCACTGGTGGCCGTCATCGCCGACGATGGCGAGCGGGCCGCCGCTTCGGCCGTCCAGCGCTGGCATAACACGGATCCTGGTCGCACCATCCTGAAGGGCCGTCCCGACATGGCCGCCGCTTCGCCGGACATCACGGCGCGTGCGGCGCGCGTGGTCAGCCTGTGGCGACAGAGTGCGCGTGAGCTCGTCGCCGGTCAGCGCGGAACGGTGGACGACACGTCTGCCGGGGTTGAGGAGTTGGGCGCGGCGCTGCAGATCCTGACGCTGAGCGGTAGTCGCGACAGTGCCTCGGGGTCGGTGTCCGCGTGGGCACGCTCGGCTTTCATGTCGTCTTTCACACATGACATCTCCGAACGGCTCGTCGCGCGCTCCCGCAACGAGCTTCTGCGCCAGACTGAGGACGTGTTCACCGATGAGGCCCAGCGGTTCGAGGCGCTAGTGGGCGCTAGCGGTGCTCATCGCGCGGACGCCGAGGCTCTGCGCGAGCTTGCTCGCTACATCGACGACCTTCGCCTTCGGAACGAGGACTGGTTGTGACGGAAGAAGCGTCCGTCGCCGACGGCGACGAACTGCTTGGCGGCGCGCGGAGGACGCTGGCGCCGGCCAGCGACCTCGATGCGCGCATCGCGCATCTCGACGCGGCCGTCACCATTCTTCAGCAACGCACACCGACGGCCGCGCTCGACGAGGCCGCCGCGATCGTCTCGCGTGCCTCGGCCCGCCTGCGGCTGTCCGCGGACCACACGGTCGTCGCTCTCGCGGGCGCGACCGGCTCCGGCAAGTCGTCCACCTTCAACGCGCTGACCGGCCTCGACGTGGCCGCCGTCGGCGTTCGCCGACCGACGACCTCCTGGGCGATGGCGTGCCTGTGGGGGAGCGCCGGTGCCGCCGATCTGCTGGAGTGGCTGGGGATTCCGCAACGGCACCAGGTCGTCAGGGACTCGCTGCTCGACACCAGCGGCGAGTCTCAGCAACTGCAGGGCATGGTCCTGCTCGACCTTCCCGACCACGACTCGACGGAGGTCTCCCACCGGCTCGAGGTCGACCGGCTCCTGCACCTCGCCGACGTGCTCGTGTGGGTGATGGACCCGCAGAAGTACGCGGATGCGGCGATTCACGACCGGCTTCTGCGCCCCAACGTGCAGCACGCGGCCGTGATGGTCGCGGTGGTGAACCATATGGACGAGGTGCCTCGGGAGGGGCGCGATCGTCTCTATCGCGACGCCCGTCGTCTCCTGGACGACGATGGTTTGTCCTCGGTACCGCTCATCGCGACGTCCGCGCGAGTCGGCACCGGACTCGACGAGCTGCGCTCCGTGCTCGCGGCCCGGATCGCCGACAAGGCGGCCAGCCGGACGCGCATCTCCGCAGATGTGGACGTTGCCGCGCGGCGAGTCGCCGAGGAGCTGGGTGCCGTTCCAGCCGCTCACTCTCTGCCCGTGCTGCGCGACCGCCTGATCGCGTCCATCGCCGAGGCAGGTCGCGGTCCTGACGGCGGCGGCCACAGCGCGCCCGCCCTTCCCGAGGCGGTCCGCAACATCGTGCGATCCGAGGTTCGCAGCTTCGCCTCCGGCGCGAACCCCGCCGTTGCGGCCACGGTGACCGCGCGAGCCGTCGCTGAAACG
>JBQCDC010000158.1:0-6031 GCA_051961575.1 Marmoricola sp. | reverse complement strand
GACTGCGTCGTGAAGCTGGTCAGCGCCACGTTGTGATCCGGCAGCCAGGTGAAGGCGTGCGGATCGTTGGCCGCGGACGGGTACGTCCACTGCGCGAGCGACGTCACCGACAGTCGGCGGACGTTCCTGAGGTTCGACATGTCGAAGAGTCCGACCTGCGCCTGGCTCTGCTCGCCGCTGTTGTTGAAGGAGACCTTCTGGCCCACCCCGAGCAGCAGCCCGTTGCCGAGGGGGTGGAAGTAGCTCGAATAGCCGGGGATGTGCAGGGCTCCGAGCAGCTTCGGGTGGCCCGGGTTGGTCAGGTCGACCGTGAACAGCGGATCCATCTGCTGCGCTGTCGAGATGACGGCGTAGGAGTCGAACCAGCGCGCGGCCGTGAGGGTCTCGCCCCGGCCGAGCCCGTCCAGACGTCCGACCTGCACGAGCGACTTGCCCGACGGCTTCAACGTGACGACCGAGCTCACCTGGATGCCCCGACTCATCTCCGTGGTGGCGATGCGCAACACACCGCCGACCTCGTCCATGGACCAGCGATCCGCGATGCTGCCGCTGACCGTGCCCGTCGCGACGTGCGCGGCCTCGTCCCCGACCAGGTCGAACTGGAAGATGGCCGTCTTGTCGGCCCCTCCATATCCGATGACCCGGCTGTCCATCATCGGGCAGGCGCATGGGCCCATCCAGGTGCCGGCTCCGGTCAGGTAGAGGTGGGTGGAGGATTCGTAGGCGATCGAGGTCTGCCCCGTGAGACCGATCGCCGACGTCGAGGTGGGCGCCGCCGCGTCGAACCCGACGACGCTGGTGGTGCCAAGGGCGACGCTCGCCGGCGTCACAGCCACGTTGTTGCAGTCCAGGAGCTGCTGCGAGCCGTTTCCCGTGTCGACGGTCGGTAGCCACTGGGCCAGGGTCGAGGTCGCGACCAGGCGGCGGTTGGCGGCAAGTGCCCGTTTCGTCGAGGCCGCCGAACCGTTGGCGTCAGGCTGCGCGAAGCGGAGGTTCGGCAGCCCGGTAGTCAGCACCAGCCGGATCGTGGTGCCGTGCTGGCGCGCCGAGCTGATGGTGCCGCCGTAGGTGACGTTCGACGTGATCTGCGGTTGCGACGGGCGGGCCAGCGACACCGTCACGACGCGGGAGGTCGGCGTGGGGTTGGCCGCGGGCTCGGTGTTGGTGCCGAGAGCGACCACGGTGGTGCCGGAGAGGAGGATCTGGCCGCCGTCGAAGTAGGGAAGCGCGATGGTGCTCACCCGCACGGGCTGGGTGCCGGTCAGGTCGTAGACGGCGATCGTGTCGCCGTCGATACGCACGAGGAGGGAACCGTTGGTCTTCACGCCGTCGGGTTCGTCGACCCCGACCTCCTGGACGTTGGTGCCCGTCGAGGAGTTGGCCTGGCCTGTGGCCTGGGCCTGCGGAGCGACCGCTTTGGACGAGAAGTTCTGGGCGGCTCCCGTCGCATCGACCATCGGTCCCTGGGAGAGCGCGGCCGCTAGCGGAACCACGCCACCGCCGTTCCACCCGTAGGCGCTGACCTGCTTGAGTCCGCGCTTGCGATAGGTGTTCAGCAGCTGCGTGCACGAGGCGGCCGGCTTCAGGTCGGCTTGGAAGGCGGCCAGCTTGAGCGGCGGGTGCGCGATCAGAGCCTGGGAGGCAGCAGTTCCGGCGCCGTTGCCGGTGTTCAGCGTGATGGCCAGGGCGACGGCGACGCCGGCCGCCACCAGCCCACCGAACGCCGGCCGCGCGAAGCGCATCTGGCGAGCCGGCCTCCCGTTGCTCATGATCTCTGACAGGGGTGCCGGGGAGGTGGGATATCGGTCCCACGCGTTTTCGAGGTCAGTCATCGCGAGCCTCCGGCGAATTCGGCGAGATGGTGGTTGGCGCTCAGAGCGGCGATCGAGCGCGACAGGCGGCTCTTCACGGTTCCGGCGGGGATGCCCAGCACGGCGGCCGTCTGGGCTTCGGTGAGCTGCACGAAGTAACGGAGCACGACGACGTTCTGCTGTTCGATCGACAGCGAGCTCATCGCGCGATGCACCGCGTCCGCGATCGCGGCGGCCTCACTGCCGTCGCCCACCGGCTGGTCGGGCAGGTCGCGCAGGTCGCGCTTGCGCCACCACGAGGTCCGCCGGTCCGAGCGGAGGGTGTTCATCAGCATTCGGTAGACATAGGCATCGCGGTCGTCAGCCGCGCGCACGCGATCCCACTTGCGGTAGCAGAGCACCAACGTGGTCTGGGCCAGGTCCTCGGCCTCGTGCGGCGCGGCGCCGAGGAAGACCGCGGCCCGCACGAGCGTCGGCCAACGTCCGGCGACGAAGTCGGCGAATTCGTCCTCGTAGTCCACGGTTCCCCTGTCTGTGTTGCTCGCCGCGATCTCGATGCAGCGAACTGCTACCCGATCACCGAGCTAGTTCCGACCGTATGACGCTGTGAGCTCCTGATGAGGTTCCCGAGAGCCGACAATTTCTCGACAGAACGCAGCGCCGGATGCGAACATATGTTCGATGGACGGCAAAGCCTCGATCCTCCACGCCGACCTCGACTCGTTCTACGCGTCGGTCGAGCAGCGGGATGACCCTGCACTGCGCGGGCGTCCGGTGCTGGTCGGCGCTGGTGTCGTTCTTGCCGCCAGCTACGAGGCCAAGCGCCGCGGCGTCCGCACTCCGATGCCCCTGCGTGAGGCGAGGCGGCACTGCCCCGACGCGATCGTCGTGCCGCCCCGGATGAACGCCTACTCCGAGGCCAGCAAGGCCGTCTTCGAGGTCTTCCGCGACACCACACCTCTGGTCGATGCGCTGTCGATCGACGAGGCGTTCCTCGAGGTCGGAGGGCTCGAACGGCTCGTGGGGTCGCCGGAGCTGATCGGCCGACGACTGCGGGAGCGGGTCCGAGACGAAGTCGGGTTGCCGATCACCGTCGGCATCGCGCGCACCAAGTTCCTGGCCAAGGTGGCCAGCGTCTCGGCGAAGCCCGACGGACTCCTGCTGGTGCCACCGGATGGCGAGCTCGACTTTCTCCATCCGCTTCCGGTAGGGCGGCTGTGGGGCGTCGGCGCGGTGACCCAGGCGGCCCTGAACCGACGCGGACTGGAGACAGTGGCCGACGTCGCGGCCCTCTCGGAGCCGGCGTTGGTGGCGATTCTGGGCAAGGGAACCGGCCGTCACCTGCACGCCCTTGCGCACAATCGCGACCCGCGGCCGGTGGAGACGGGACGGCGTCGCAAGTCCATCGGCGCGCAGAGTGCTCTCGGCAATCGCCGCCGCTCCAGCGAGGAGGTTGAGGCCCGCCTCGCCGGCCTGGTCGAGCGGGTTGCGCGACGGATGCGGACCGCGAACCGTCGAGCGCGCACGATGACGGTCCGCTTCCGCATGGCCGACATGAGCCGCATGACCCGGTCGCACTCGTGGAACGTTCCGACCGATCGCACCGACGCGCTGGTGGCCACCGCCAGGGAACTTCTGCGTCGCGAACGAACGTTCCTGGACACTCACGGCCTGACGCTGATCGGGGTGGCGGTGAGTGGCTTCGACGAGCGGAGCGTCCAGCTCGAGCTGCCCATCGGGCTGCGGCCCGAGGCGACCCTCGACTCAACGCTCGATGATCTGCGCGCACGCTTCGGCACAGCCTCCGTGACGCGCGGATCGCTCGTGGGTCGCGACACCGGCTTCTCCGTGCCGATGCTCCCCGATTAGGTGCCCAGCGCGTCCCGTACGGGAACGAACTTCGCTTGCGATTCGGCGAGCTCGGCCTCCGGATCCGATCCGGCGACGATGCCGCAGCCGGCGAAGAGCCTGACCTGGTTGCCTTCCAGGAGTCCCGAGCGCAGCGCGATGCCGAACTCGCCGTCGCCGTGAGCGTCGACCCAGCCGACCGGACCCGCGTAGCGACCGCGGTCGATGCCCTCGATCTCCGCGATCAGCTCGAGCGCGACCTTGGTGGGTGTGCCGCCCACCGCCGCTGAGGGATGAAGGGCGGCAGCGAGGTCGAGCACCGTGCCTCCGCCGTCGTGGGCCACGCCCGCCACGTCGGTCGCCAGGTGCATCACGTTCGGCAGGTGGAGGACGAACGGCGCCTCGGGCACGTTCATCGACGAGCAGTAGGGAGCCAACGCGTCGGCCACCGATCGGACCGCGTACTCGTGCTCCTCGAGGTCCTTCGATGACCGCGCCAGGGTGGCGGCGAGGCGCAGGTCGTGCTCGTCGTTGCCGGTGCGGCGGATGGTGCCGGCCAGCACGCGGGAGGTGACCAGGCCCTTCTCACGCCGAACCAGCAGCTCGGGCGTCGCGCCGAACAGGCCGTCCACGTGGAACGTCCAGCACATGTCGTAGGTGGTGCCCAGCCGACGCAACGGCCAGCGCACGTCGATCGGCTCGGCCGCGGTCGCGATCAGGTCGCGGGCCAGCACCACCTTGTCGAGATCGCCCGCGTTGAGCAGGAGCACGGCCTCCCACACCACGCCCTCCCACTCGGCGCCCGAGAGCGAGCCGTCGGCATAGCTGAGGTCGACGGGTGCGGGCGGAGTCGGTTGCGCCTCGAGCGTCGGCGGAGAGCTCGGCACCTCGCCGATCGTGGTGAGCCAGAAACGCTCACCTCGCCGGCCGACGACCACCGACGGCACCACCATGACGGAGTCGCCGGGGGTGTCCGCGAACGCGAAGCTGGCCAGCGAGACCAGTCCGGTACCCGGTAGCCCCACCTCATCGGCGACGGCGGCGACCCGGACGACCTCGTGCCACCAGGCCGAGGCCTCGTCGAAGCGCGACTTGCCGCTCGAGCGGAAGCTGGCGGCGACGCCGAGACTCACGAAGCCCTCGCCTCGACGGATCCACGTCATCGGTGCGTCGTCGGTCAAGAGGTCGAGCAGAGGACCGGGATCATCGATCTCGATCGTGCGGGCCACCAGCCGCGGAATCGAGGATGTCATCAGTGGTACACGACCACCTTCGTGCCGACCGGGATCTGCGAGTAGAGCCATTTGATGCCGTTGTAGTCACGGATGTTCACGCACCCGTGCGAGGCGTGGGCGTACCCGTAGGTGGCGAAGTCGATCGAGTAATGGATCGCCTCGCCGCCGGAGAAGAACATCGAGTACGGCATCTTGCTGCCGTACAGGCTCGAGACGTGGTCCGCATCCTTGTAATAGACCTTGAAGGTGCCCTCGCGCGTGGGGGTCGACGGAGCGCCGAAGCGCGCGTCCATCATCAGCGCCACGTGACCGTTGCGCATGTACACGAGCTTGCGGGTGGTCTTGTCGATGCAGATCGCCTTGGCGGGGGTGCGGCAGGCTCGGACCACCCACCTCGGCGTGGTTCCTCCCCATACCGTCGAGGCCGACGAGGTCGAGGCCGGCAGCGCGATCACCAGCGCGACGAGTGCCGCGACGACGGCGGCGGCGCCGCGAACGCGGCGGACGTTGACATGCATGAGGGCCCTCCCAGGACCGGGCGCTACCGCGCGAGACGACTGCTGAACTCTACGCTCTCACGCACGGCTAGGCTCGTCTCCCATGACCCGCGCCGACCTCGACAAGCAGCCCGCCGATGTGCAGGCGATGTTCAACGACGTCGCGAAGCGGTACGACATCACCAACGACATCCTGTCGCTGGGCCAGGACCGTCGTTGGCGGCGGATCGTGTTGGACGCGGTCGCGCCCCGCATCGGCGAGAAGGTCCTCGACCTGGCCGCCGGCACCGGAACGTCGTCAGTTCCGTTCCGTGATCGGGGCGCCTCCGTGGTCCCCTGCGACTTCTCGGTCGGCATGCTCCAGGTCGGCAAGCGGGCTCGCCCGGACTACCCGTTCGTGGCGGGAGACGGAACGAAGCTCCCGTTCGCCGACGACACCTTCGACGCCGTCACGATCTCCTTCGGCCTGCGCAACATCGTCGACCCCCTGGCGGGCCTCCGCGAGATGCGCCGCGTCACCAAGCCCGGCGGCCGCATCGTGGTCTGTGAGTTCTCGGCCCCGACGTGGACCCCGTTCCGCACCGTCTACACCGAGTACCTGATGCGAGCCCTTCCTCCCGTGGCGCGCGCCGTCTCCTCC
>JBQCDC010000157.1:0-9950 GCA_051961575.1 Marmoricola sp. | reverse complement strand
CGAGATCCTTGATGTTCGCCATGCTGTCCTCCTGGTCAGTGACCCAACTGTGCCGAGAGCTTGTCGAGCAGCTCCAACGCCGATTCGGCGATGACCGTGCCCGGCGGATAGACCGCCGCGGCACCCATCTCGAGCAGGGTTGGAACGTCGTCCGGCGGAATCACACCGCCGACCACCACCATGATGTCGGATCGGCCCAGGTCCGCCAACGCCTGCTTGAGCGCGGGGACCAGCGTGAGGTGGCCGGCCGCCAGCGAGTTGACCCCGACGATGTGCACGTCGGCGTCGACCGCCTGCTGGGCGACCTCCTCAGGGGTCGAGAAGAGCGGGCCCACGTCGACGTCGAAGCCGAGGTCGGCGAAGGCGGTGACGATCACCTTCTGACCGCGGTCGTGACCGTCCTGACCCATCTTGGCCACCAGGATGCGCGGACGACGGCCCTCGTCCTCCGCGAACTTCTCGGTGGCGGCCAGCACCTTCTCCACGGACTCGTTGGAGCCGGACTCACGCTTGTACACGCCCGAGATCGTACGGATCACGGCCTGGTGACGCCCGTAGACCTTCTCAAGCGCGTCGGAGATTTCTCCGACGGTCGCCTTCGCGCGGGCAGCGTCGACGGCGAGCGCGAGCAGGTTGCCGTCCAGCGACGAGCCGTTCGAACCGCGCTCGGCCGACGCGGTCAGCGCGTCCAGCGCGCGCTGGACATCGTCGTCGTTCCGCTCGGCGCGCAGGCGCTCCAGCTTGGCGATCTGCTGCTTGTACACCTCGTTGTTGTCGACCTTGAGGACGTCGAGCTTGTCCTCGTCGGCGAGGCGATAGGTGTTCACGCCGATGACCTTCTGCGCACCGGAGTCGATCCGCGCCTGGGTCCGCGCGGCGGCCTCCTCGATGCGCATCTTCGGAATGCCCTGCTCGATGGCCTTGGCCATGCCTCCGGCGGCCTCGGCCTCCTGGATGTGCGCCCAGGCCTTCTCGGCGAGGTCGTGGGTCAGCTTCTCGACGTAGTACGAACCACCCCACGGGTCGATCGAGTACGTGGTGCCGCTCTCCTGCTGGAGGAGCAGCTGGGTGTTGCGCGCGATCCGAGCGGAGAAGTCCGTCGGCAGCGCGATCGCCTCGTCGAGGGCGTTGGTGTGCAGCGACTGAGTGTGGCCCTGCGTCGCGGCCATCGCTTCGATGCAGGTGCGCTGGACGTTGTTGAAGACGTCCTGCGCGGTGAGCGACCAACCGCTGGTCTGCGAGTGGGTGCGCAGCGAGAGCGACTTGGCGTTCTTCGGGTCGAACTCGCTCACGAGTCGCGACCACAGCGCACGCGCCGCGCGCATCTTGGCGATCTCCATGAAGAAGTTCATGCCGATCGCCCAGAAGAAGCTCAGGCGCGGTGCGAAATGGTCGATGTCGAGGCCGGCGGCGAGGCCCGCACGGATGTACTCGACGCCGTCGGCCAGCGTGTAGGCGAGCTCGAGGTCGGCCGTATCTCCGGCCTCCTGCATGTGATAGCCGGAGATCGAGATCGAGTTGAACCGCGGCATCTTCTGCGAGGTGTAGGCGAAGATGTCGGAGATGATCCGCATGCTGGGCGCGGGCGGATAGATGTAGGTGTTGCGGACCATGAACTCCTTGAGGATGTCGTTCTGGATCGTCCCCGCGAGCTGCTCCGGCTTCACCCCCTGCTCCTCCGCCGCCGCGATGTAGAGGGCCAGCACCGGCAGGACCGCGCCGTTCATCGTCATCGACACCGACATCTCGTCGAGCGGGATGCCGTCGAACAGAACGCGGGTGTCGTAGATCGAGTCGATCGCCACGCCGGCCATGCCGACGTCACCGCGCACGCGCGGGTGGTCGGAGTCGTAGCCGCGGTGGGTGGCCAGGTCGAAGGCGACCGAGAGGCCCTTCTGACCAGCAGCCAGGTTGCGGCGGTAGAACGCGTTGGACTCCTCGGCGGTGGAGAAGCCCGCGTACTGGCGGATCGTCCACGGCTGGGTCGTGTACATCGTCGGGTAGGGACCGCGCAGGAACGGGTCGAGGCCCGGGTAGGTCGCGAGGGCGTCGAGACCGTCGAGGTCCTCGGGTCCGTAGACCGGTAGGACCGGAATGCCCTCGGGGCTCTCCCAGGCCTCTCGGTGGTCGAGTGCCTGCGCAGCAGGTGTATCGAGACCCAGCGACAGGCCAGCGAAGCTCTCCGGGATGCTCATGACAGCTTCTCCCTCGTCCGATGCAAGAAGTCCAAGGCGTCGAGGCCCATCGCGCAGTTGTCGTCGGCGCTGTCCATGGGCTTACCCGCCACGATGACGTGCTGGGCTCCACCTTCACGCAGCGCTGCGGCCAACGCGTCTCCCCACTCGGCGTAGGCGGCGTCGGTTCCGGTCAGGCAGACGACCCGCTCCCCGCGGTAGTGCGCGAGCACGGCGTCGATGTCGTCGTGACGACCCTCGTTCACCACGTCGATGCCGCCGGCCGCGAAGAGATTGCTCGCGAACGTAGCGCGCGCGGTGTGCGCGGCCACGGTGCCCATGGTCGCCAGGAACACCGGCTCGGCCATGGGCTCGTCGCGCAGCGCCTCGAATGCCTGCCCGTAGGCAGCCACGGTCGGGCGACCCTCGGCGTAGGGCCGACGCTCGGGCAGCGACTCGTGCAGGTTCGGGAACTCGGAGATACCGGTGATCGGGCGCTTGCGCTTGGCGACCTGGGCCGCGCGTTCGGCGCTGATGGCAGCAACGCGCTCGCGCAGCGCACCCCCGGACTCGGAGAGACCGCCGGCGATGTCGAGCTCGCCGAACTCCGCCCATCCCGCGACGGCGAGGTCGTCGGTCAGCTTCTCGACCATGTACGAGCCACCGGCCGGGTCGGTGACCTTGGCGACGTGCGACTCGTCGATGAGGAGAGCGGAGGTGTTGCGGGCGATCCGACGGCTGAAGGCATCCGGAAGTCCCAGCTCGGCGTCGAAGGGCAGAACCGTGACGGCGTCCGCTCCCCCGACACCTGCGGCGAAGGAGGCCACGCAGGTGCGCAGCATGTTCACCCAGGGGTCGTACTTGGTCATCATCGGCCGGCTCGTCACAGCGTGCACGGCCGACTCGCGCACGGAAGCGCCGCTCAGCTCGAGCACCCGAGCCCAGAGACGACGCACGGCGCGGAACTTGCCGATCGTCGGGAACTGCTCGTCGGTGGCGGCGAGGCGGAGCTCGATGAGGCCGGCGGCGTCGTCAACGCTGTATCCCGCGCCGACGAGGAACCGCAGGTAACTGGTGGCGACGGCCAGCGTGTAGCCGAGCTCCTGAACGTCGGAGGCGCCTCGGTCGTGCAGTGCCGAGCCGTCGGCGACGAGCGCGCGACAACCGAGCTCGGTGGCCAGCGCGGCGACGGGAGCCACCGCGGACATGTCCACACCGCCGTAGCCGCGGATGTGGGCGCCGATCGGGTCGGCACCGAGGTTGGTTCCCGGTGCGAGAACCGTGCCACGGGCGATCGCCGCGAACGCCTGCGCGGCGGCGAGCTCCTCGCGGGGAGCGTCGAGGACCACGGGCGCGATGTCGAGGAGGACACCCTGAAGGGCAGCGGCGAGCTCGGAGACCGGCAGGCCGTGAGCGCCGAGCTCGAGCCACAGAGAGGTGACGCCGTTCTCGAGGTCCGTGAGGATCGCGTTGCGCGCCGAAGCACTATCGGTCTCGGCGTAGGAGGCGCGCACGTCCCATGAGCCCACCCGCGTCGGACGACCGACGGTCACCAGGTCGGCGAGGAGGCCCGGCGTGCCGAGCGGGCTGATCTCGATCCCGTCGAGCGTGCGCCGGGCCAGCTTCTCCCACACGACGCTGTCGGCCTGGTCCTCAGCGATGCGGCCGCTCTTGCGGAGTACCGCGGCTGCCGACTTCTCCCAATCGGACTGAGATGCCTCAGCTCCGGTCTGGAGGGCAAGTGAATCCATGGTTTGCACAATAGGGATTCGCACGCCCCTCGGGCCAACTACCCCCGCGTAACGAGACGCCGGTCACACACACCCGGAGGGCGTCTCGGCCACCCCGCGTTGCCCGCGCCGTCGATCTCCGTTCACTCGATCGGGACACGATCGAGTCATGAGGATCGCTGTGGTGACCGAGTCCTTCGCGCCCCGCACCGACGAGACGGCGGACGCGGCACGGCACCTGGTCGACGAGTTCCTCGACCTGGGACACGAGCTCCTCATCGCGACCACGGGACCAGGCGTGGCGAGCTATCGCGGCGCCACCGTGATCCGCACTCGTCGCCTGATCCCCGCCGCGGCCCTGACCCAGCGACTCTCGGCCTTCCGCCCCCACGCCATCCTCGCCATCACGCCTCGTGTGCTCGGCGCCGTCGCGTTGGGTAGTGGCCAGCGGCTCGGTATCCCCACGATCGCGCTCAACGCGTCGGCGCCCGTCGCCACCACCCTCCGCAGCGACCGTCACCTGGTCTCCCACCGCGGCGCCGTCAGCACGCTCGCGGCGGTCAACGTCGGAGCGCACCTGTGGCTGCCGGGTGTGGACCTGGACGGACATCACCCGGGCATGCGCGACGAGTCGTTACGCGCGACCTGGGCCAAGACCAACCGGCTGGTCGTGGGGTTCGCCGGAACCGCCTCCAAGGAGAAGGTCATCGCGCGCCTCCAGAAGGTCGCGGCCATGGACAGCGTCCGCTTGGTGATGATCGGCACGGACGGCCCGGCGATCGAGGGCGCCAAGACCACGCCTGTTCGTTCGGGTCTTGATCGAGCTCGAGCGATCGCCTCGTGCGATGTGCTGTTGCAGGCACGCAAGAAGGACGAGTTCGTCCCCGCCGTGCGACAGGCCCTGGCGTGCGGCGTGCCTGTCGTCGGCTTCGACGCGGGCGGCACGCGTGAGGTCGTCACCCACGAGAGCAACGGACTGGTGGTGCGATTCGACCGCAACCCGGACGAGCCCGGTCTTCGCGGCTCGCTGCGTCGACTGCTCCACGAGGAGGGCCTACGGGATCGACTCGCCTCGCAGGCACGGGACTCGGTCGCGGACCGGTCGTGGGTCAAGGCCGCCGCCGAGCTGAACGACCACCTGATGTCGGTCGCGCACGCGCCGTTGGCTGTCTAGGCCTCGACACGTCGGTCAGAGCTCGGTGCGGCCCTCGTTGTCCTTGGGGCGCATACCGATCTTCGCCCCGAGCCAGACGAGCGGGTCGAACTTCCGGTCGACGACGCGCTCCTTCATCGGGATGATCGCGTTGTCGGTGATGTGGATGCCCTCGGGGCAGACCTCGGTGCAGCACTTGGTGATGTTGCACAGCCCGATGCCACCGGCCCGCTGAGCCAGGTCGCGCCGGTCGTGTGTGTCGAGCGGGTGCATGTCGAGCTCGGCGAAGCGCAGGAAGAACCGCGGTCCCGAGAACGCCGGCTTGTTCTCCTCGTGGTCACGAACGACGTGACAGACGTTCTGGCACAGGAAGCACTCGATGCACTTGCGGAACTCCTGGCCGCGCTCGACGTCGATCTGCGCCATCCGGCGCTTGCCGTCGTCGTCGCGCGGAGGCGGCGCGAAGGCAGGCACCTCGCGTGCCTTCTCGTAGTTGAAGCTGACGTCGGTGACCAGGTCGCGGATCACCGGGAACGTCCGCATCGGCGTCACGGTGATGGTCTCGGTGGGGTCGAAATCGGAGAGCCGCGTCATGCACATCAGGCGTGGCTTTCCGTTGACTTCCGCGCTGCAGGAACCGCATTTACCGGCCTTGCAGTTCCACCGCACCGCCAGGTCACCAGCCTGAGTGGCCTGCACCCGGTGGATGGCGTCGAGGACGACCTCGCCCTCGGAGACCTCGACCGTGTAGTCGCCGAGGTCGCCGCCCTCGGCGTCACCGCGCCAGATCCGCATCTTCAGGTCGTAGCCCATGCTCACTCCTCGAAGAACTTCTTGAGCTCGTCAGGCATGACGGGCAGCGGTTGTTCGGTCAGGTCGACGCCGGTTCCGGCATCGTTGAGGCGAATCACGATGTTCTTGCTTCCCCACTCGGGGTCGGGATTCGGGTAGTCGTTGCGGGTGTGGCCGCCACGCGACTCCTTGCGGGTCAGGGCGGCCTTGGCGACCGACTCCGCCACGAGCAGCAGGTTGCGCAGGTCGATGGCGAGATGCCAGCCGGGGTTGTATTGCCGGTTTCCCTCGACGGTCATGTGCTGCGCACGGCCCTTGAGCGCCTCGATCTCCACGATCGCCCGCTCGAGCTCGGGGGCGTCGCGGATGATCCCGACGAGGTCCTGCATCGTCTGCTGCAGGTCGTGCTGGATCGTGTACGGGTTCTCGCCTCCTTCGAGCTCGAAGGGCGCGAGCGCGACCTTCTGAGCCGACGCGATGTCGGCGTCGGAGGCGACGGGCGGGTTCGGGTGTCCGGCGGCGTAGGACGCGGCGGACTCCCCCGCGCGCTTGCCGAACACGATCAGGTCCGAGAGCGAGTTGCCGCCGAGCCGGTTCGACCCGTGCATGCCGCCCGAGCATTCCCCGACCGAGTAGAGGCCCGGCACCAGCGATTGCTCGGTGTCGGCGTCGACCTCGACCCCACCCATCGCGTAGTGACAGGTCGGCCCGATCTCCATCGCCTCCTTGGTGATGTCGACGTCGGCGAGCTCCTTGAACTGGTGGTACATCGACGGGAGCCGTTTGCGGATGAACTCGGGAGTGCGGCGCGAGGCGATGTCGAGATAGACGCCACCGTGCGGGGTTCCGCGACCGGCCTTGACCTCGGCGTTGATCGCGCGCGCCACCTCGTCACGCGGCAGCAGCTCCGGTGGTCGGCGGTTGTTCTTCTTGTCCTCGTACCAGCGGTCCGCCTCTTCCTCGGTGTCGGCGGTCTCGGCTCGGAAGTACTCGGAGATGTGGTCGAACATGAAGCGCCGACCCTCGGAGTTCTTGAGGATGCCGCCGTCGCCACGGACGGACTCGGTGACCAGCAGACCCTTGACCGAAGGTGGCCACACCATTCCGGTCGGGTGGAACTGGATGCACTCCATGTTGATCAAGGTCGCGCCGGCCCGTAGCGCTAGGGCATGGCCGTCGCCGGTGTACTCCCACGAGTTCGACGTGACCTTCCAGCCCTTGCCGAACCCACCGGTGGCGAGGATGACGGCCGGGGCGTCGAAGACCACGAAGCGGCCCGACTCGCGCCAGTAGCCGACCGCGCCGGCGATCGCGCCGCCGGCCTTCAGCAGGTCGGTGACGGTGAACTCCATGTAGACGTCGATGCCCAGGTGCACGAGCCGCTGCTGGAGGGTGCGGATCATCTCCAAGCCGGTGCGGTCGCCGACGTGGGCGAGGCGCGCGTACTTGTGGCCACCGAAGTCGCGCTGCGAGATCAGCCCGTCCTTGGTCCGGTCGAAGAGCGCGCCCCAGTCCTCGAGCTCCATGACCCGGTCGGGTGCCTCCTGGGCATGGATCTGCGCCATCCGCCAGTTGTTGAGCATCTTGCCGCCACGCATGGTGTCGCGGAAGTGCACCTGCCAGTTGTCCTCGGGGTAGACGTTGCCCATGGCGGCGGCCGCGCCGCCCTCGGCCATCACGGTGTGCGCCTTGCCCAGCAGCGACTTGCAGAGCACGGCCACCCGTGCGCCGGCCTCGTGCGCGGCGATGGCGGCGCGGAGGCCTGAGCCGCCGGCGCCAATCACGATGACGTCGTAGGCGTGCCGCTCGGTTCCGCCTGGCGCCTCCCCCGACATCTCGTTGCCGGTCATCGGATGGCGCGTGCTGGTCTCTGTCACCAGAACCTCGTCTCGTGGATCGTGCCGTTGGAGAGCAGGTAGACGTAGAAGTCGGCGATGGCCACCGAGAAGAGCGAGTACCACGCGAACTTCTGGTGGTGGTTGTTGAGCTTCGACACCCAGGTCCAGAGCTGGTAACGGACCGGGTGCTTGCTGAAGTGCCGCAACCGGCCACCGACGGCGTGCCGACAGGAGTGGCACGACACCGTGTACAGCCAGATCAGCACGATGTTCGCCAGGAAGATGAACGAGCCGAGGCCGACGTGTCCGCCACCTGCGTCCTTGAAGGTCAGCGCGGTGTCGTAGGTGAGGATCGCCGCGACGATGACCGCGGCGTACCAGAAGTAGCGGTGGAGGTTGTTGAGGATCAGCGGCAGCTTGGTCTCACCCGAGTAGGCCTTGTGCGGCTCGGCCACTCCGCAGGCCGGCGGCGACAACCAGAAGGACCGGTAGTAGGCCTTCCGGTAGTAGTAGCAGCTCATCCGGAACCCGAGCGGGAAGATCAGCACGATCAACGCAGCCGACAAGGGCCAACCGCCGAAGGGCTGCCCGAAGTCCGAGGACCCCTTGACACAGTTGCCGAGGCACGGTGAATAGAACGGCGAGAGGTATGGGTCCACGTAGTAGTGCGCACCCTCGAAGGCGCGCCAGGTCGCATAGACCACGAACGACGTGAACACCACGAACGTCGCGAGCGGCATGAGCCACCATCGGTCCGTGCGCAGCGTGCGCTCCTCGATGCTCGCCCGACCGGGTGAGCGCACGCCAGTACCTGTCAACGACATGTTCGGACCTCCACGTGAGTTGGGTCACTCCCACGGAGTTGTCTACCGCAAGGGCTCACCGGGAGGAAGGGCATTCGCCTGTGCGTGTCTCAAACCTGAGGGATACCTCGTGCTGGCTCAGGTCGACGGAGCGATACGGTGACCTGCGTGGCAACCCAGACTCAGGGCACATCGGTGCCCTCCCTCGTCAAGGGCGCACGTGCGGTCCGCACGACCATCGCCCTGAAGATCCTGATGGCCGTCAGCGGCATCATCTTCGTGCTGTTCGTGCTCGCGCACATGTACGGAAACCTCAAGGCCTTCCAGGGCGAGAGCACGTACAACACCTACGCCGAAGGCCTGCGCACGCTCGGTGAGCCGGAGCTCCCGTACGGCGGTGCGCTGTGGATCCTGCGAGCCGTCCTGATCGTCTCCCTGGTCATCCACGTGACGTGCTTCATCGTGCTGGCCCGCCGGGCGCGCGCCGCGCGACCGGTCGCCTACCAGGTGAAGAAGCACACGGGCGCGATCCCCGCCAGCCGCTTGATGCGTTGGGGAGGCCTCACCATCTTGGTCTTCCTGGTCTGGCACCTGCTGGAGTTCACGATCGTCAAGGTCAACGTGGGCTCGGGCGGCCAGAGCGCCAACGTCACGCAGAATCCGTACCAGCTGCTGGTCCACTCGTTCAACGTGTGGTGGCTGACCGCGATCTACCTGGTCGCCATGGCCATGCTGGGCGCGCACCTGCACCACGGCGTGTGGAGCTCGATGCAGACGCTGGGCGTCACCAACAGCGCACGGTCGCGCCGCACCGCCAAGCAGTTCGCGTTCGTGGTCGCCGTGGTCATCGCCGGCGGCTTCTCGCTGGTCCCCCTCTTCACCGCCTTCGGCGTGATCAACTAGCTCGAGCCTGAGGACGCTGACATGACAGACATGCCCGACACCACGCTGACCCACCACGAGTCGAAGGACAGCCCGGGCCACGGCACCGACGACGCCGCCGGCTACTACATCGCCGGCTCACCGCTGGTCGACACCAAGGACCCCGGCGGTCCGATCGCAGACCGCTGGCAGACCCGCAAGTTCGAGGCTCGCCTGGTCAACCCGGCGAACCGCCGCAAGCTCTCGGTGATCATCGTGGGCACCGGCCTCGCGGGCTCGTCGGCCGCCGCCACCCTGGGCGAGGCCGGCTACCACGTGAAGTCGTTCTGCTACCAGGACTCCCCGCGTCGCGCGCACTCGATCGCGGCCCAGGGCGGCATCAACGCGGCCAAGAACTACAAGGAGGACGGCGACTCGGTTCACCGTCTCTTCTACGACACCGTCAAGGGCGGCGACTACCGCTCGCGCGAGGCGAACGTCTACCGCCTGGCCGAGGTGTCGACCAACATCATCGACCAGTGCGTCGCGCAGGGCGTCCCGTTCGCTCGCGAGTACGGCGGCCTGCTCGACAACCGCTC
>JBQCDC010000156.1:0-4294 GCA_051961575.1 Marmoricola sp. | reverse complement strand
GCCGAGGACCGCGCGCGCAAGAAGTACGAGTCCGCGGCGGTTGAGCTGACGGCACTCGACGACGTCATCGCGGCTGCCAGGGCGCGTGCCGAGACCCTCGCGCAGACAGCGCATGGTGCCGACCAGGGCGTGTGGGACCAGACGGTGAGGGACCTTCAAGCGCGTCACGCCGAGCTCACCGAGATCGCGGAAACCTTGGAGCCTCTGCGCGCTCAGGCCGCCGCGCTCGACGAGCGTCTACGCGATGCCGCAGGCAAGCTCGAAGCCCTGGTGCAGGTCGAGGCGAAGGCGCGGGCGCAGCACGAGCTCTTGTCGAGCCAGGTCGACGGGCTACAGCGCGACCTCGAGGACGCTTTGGGTGAGCACCCGGATGCCGCGACCTACGCCGCGCATGCCCGAACCAACGCTGAGTCGGTGATGGCGGCGCTCGCAGCCGAGACGAAGCGCCATGAGGCGGAGACCGCGGCCGCGCAGCAGGTCGCCACGCTGGATCTGCAAGCGAGGTCCCTGGGGTTCGCGTCGGGGCGGGCCGCCGACGACGCTCTGCTCGCCGACGATCAGGCAGCCGAGATCAGCCGTCGCGACCGGCAACGTGCCCAGGTCCGCGTCGCAGCCCGTGCCGTCCTTGACGACCCCCGGGTCGTCGAGAGCCTCAGCCAGCCACGTCCTGATCTTGAGCCCGTCAAGGCCGAGGCGGCTCTCGCCGAGGAGGCGTTGACCGCGGCGCAGGCGCGCCTCCAGATCACGCGCACGCGCCTCTCCCGCACCCAGGAGATCACCCGAGACCTCGACAGTGCCATCACTCGCTACCGGCCGCTCGAAGCCAAGGCCGAGCGCGTGAGCGCGCTCAGCGGTCTGCTCGAGGGCACCGGCGCCGACAATCGGCTGCGGATGCGGCTCTCGGCCTTCGTGCTGGCCGAGCGCCTCCGTCAGGTCATCGATGCGGCGAACGCCCGTCTGGAGGTCATCTCCGAGGGACGCTACGTGCTCGCGTATCGGGAGGAGCGCGGAGCGGGAGACAGCCGCGGCGGTCTCAGCCTGTCCGTCCTGGATGAGTGGACCGGCGTCCAACGTGACCCGTCGACGCTCTCGGGCGGCGAGACCTTCGTCGTGTCGCTCTGCCTGGCGCTCGGCCTTGCCGACACCGTGGCCGACGAGAGCGGCGGCCTGAGGATCGACACCCTGTTCATCGACGAGGGCTTCGGCTCCCTCGACGCCCAAACGCTCGATTCCGTGATCGATATCCTGAGCCAGCTCAGTCAGGGAGGTCGGGTCACCGGCGTCGTGAGTCACGTGTTGGAACTGCGGGAGCGACTGCCCGCCGTGCTGGAGGTCGTGCCGTCGAAGAGCGGCTCAACGGTGAGGAGAGCATCAGCTTGAGCGTGGACCTGATCGACGTCGACTTCCTCAGCTTCGACTACCGGGAGCTTGCGCAGGTGGCCCTCGACAGAGCGCGCGACCTCGGCGCCTCTCATGCCGACTTTCGATTCGAGCGCGTTCGCACCCAGTACATCGCGGTCCGCGACCACGGCCTCGACGGAGCCGAGTACCACACCGACCTCGGGTTCGCAGTGCGCGTCATCCTCGATGGGGCGTGGGGATTCGCCGCCAGCACGGACTGCACGGCGACGTCTGCCGTGTCTGTCGCCGAGCGAGCGATCGACCTGGCGCGGATCGCGCGGCGGGTGACCCTGGCGCCGGTGTCGCTCGCCCCCGAACCGACGTATCCCGACGGCGTCTGGGCTTCGACCTATCGGATCAATCCGTTTGGAGTGGCCAGCAGCGACAAGGTCGACCTGCTGCGGTCCTGGACCGAGGAGCTGCTGCGCAGTGATGCCGTCAGCCACGCGACGGCGACGGTGCTGCAGATCCAGGAGAACAAGTTCTACGCAGACCTGGCCGGCACGACGACGACGCAGCAGCGCATTCGGCTCGAGCCCGTCGTCGAGGTCCACGGATATGCCGGCGACTCGTTCGACTCCATGCGCACCCTGGCGCCCCCGACCGCTCGCGGCTGGGAATACCTCCTGGGCGACGGATTCGACTTCGATGCGGAGCGAGCGGAGCTTCCCGACCTTCTCGCCGAACGGTTGCGCGCCCCGTCCGTCGTCCCCGGGACCTACGACCTGGTCATCCACCCGTCCAACCTGTGGCTGACCATCCACGAGTCCGTCGGTCACGCCACTGAGCTCGATCGGGCCCTGGGCTTCGAGGCGGGCTACGCGGGCACCTCGTTCGCCACCCCCGACCACCTCGGCGAGCTGCGGTACGGCTCCGAGCTCATGAACGTCACCGCCGACCGAACAGTCGAGTACGGCCTGGCCACCACGGGCTACGACGACGACGGCGTCGCCACCACCACGAGCGACCTGGTCTCCGACGGAGTCCTCGTGGGCTACCAGCTCGACCGCGCCACCAGCGCGACCTACCCGGCGGTCAACGGCGGACGGTCGAACGGCTGCGCCTACGCCGACTCTCCCCTGCACGTTCCCCTGCAACGCATGGCGAACGTCAGCCTGCGGGCAGGAGCTACGGACACGTCGACCGAGGACCTGATCGCCGGCGTCGAGCACGGTCTCTACGTGGTCGGTGACAAGTCCTGGTCCATCGACATGCAGCGCTACAACTTCCAGTTCACCGGTCAGCGCTTCTACCGCATCGAGAACGGACGGCTCGCCGGCCAGGTGCGCGACGCGGCGTACCAGGCGACGACCACAGACTTCTGGGGCTCCCTCACGGCGCTCGGCGGACCGGAGACCTACGAGCTCGGCGGCGCCTTCAACTGCGGAAAGGCGCAGCCTGGCCAGACCGCAGCCGTGAGTCATGGCTGCCCCACGACCGTCTTCTCGGGCATCCGCATCCTCAACGCCGCCGACGAGGCAGGAGCCGACGCATGACGCCCACCTCGCTTCCCGCGACACCCCAGCAGCTCGCCGAACACGCCCTCGAGCGCAGCCGCTCCGCCGACTGCGTCGTGATCCTGGAGAAGGCTTCAGGAGTCAACCTGCGCTGGGCGAACAGCTCCCTGACCACGAACGGTGCGACGGACGCGCAGCTGGCGACGGTCATCGCCATCGACGGCCCACGCAGCGTGTCGGTGTCAGGTCCGGCGAGCACCTTCGCGGACGTGGACGGCCTGCTCGCGCAGGCCGACGCCGGCCTCTCGAAGGCATCGATCGCAGAGGACGCCGCACCATTGGTACGCGGAGGCGCGGACGCTGACTGGGAGGACCCTGCCGACGAGACGTCACCGGCTGTGTTCGCCGATGTCATCGACGCCTTGGCGGACTCCTTCGATCCGCGCGACCACCTCCAGTTCGGCTTCGTCTCCCACGACATCGCGACGACCTACCTCGCGAGCTCGACGGGCTTGCGGCGCCGGCACTCGCAGGCAACCGGGCACTACGGCGTCACCGCCCGGACACCGGATCACTCGGCCAGCGCGTGGATCGGCGGCGCGACGCCCGACTTCCAGATCGACTTCGCCGGCGCGCTTGCGGATCTGCGCACACGGCTCGGCTGGAGTGCACGCCGACTGTCGCTGCCCGCCGGACACTACGACACGTTGCTACCGCCCTCCGCGGTCGGCGACCTGATGGTTGATGCCTATTGGTCCGCGAGCGCCCGCCAGGCCCTCGATGGCCAGACGGTGTATGCGACCCCAGAGGGTTCCATCCGTTGGGGTGACCAGTTGGCGCAGCCGGGCGTGCATCTGTACTCGGATCCGACCGGCGGCGCCTATCCCTCGCTGCGCGCGAAGCCGTTCGTCGTCGAGTCTCGATCCTCCGAGTCCGGGAGCGTCTACGACAACGGCCTCGGACTCTCCCGCACCGAATGGCTGCGAGACGGACGACTCGAGTCGCTGATCCAGACTCAGCACACGGCGACCCTCACGGACCGGCCCCCCACGCCCGGCATCGACAATCTCATCCTCGAGGTCGACTCGGCCCAGGGATCGCTCGAAGACCTGGTCGCCGGTATGAGTGACGGCCTGCTGCTGACCTGCCTCTGGTACATCCGCGAGGTGGACCCGCAGACGTTGCTGCTCACAGGCGTCACGAGGGACGGCGTCTACAAGGTCGAAGGTGGCGAGATCGTGGGCGTGGTCAACAACTTCCGGTTCAACGAGAGCCCACTCGACCTGCTGAGGCGGTTCAGCGCAGCTTCGACCACCACGCCGGCCTTCGGCCGGGAGTGGGGTGAGGACTACTTCGCGCGGACGGCGATGCCGGCGCTGCGAGTTCCCGACTTCAACATGTCGTCGGTCTCGCAGGCGCTCTAGGTTTCGTGACGC
>JBQCDC010000155.1:0-2226 GCA_051961575.1 Marmoricola sp. | reverse complement strand
CTCGGCCCGCTGCGTGAGCTCGACGAGGTGGCTTACCTCCGATTCGCGAGCGTCTACCGCGCCTTCGAGTCGGCCGATGACTTTGAAACCGAGATCGCGATGCTTCGAGCAGAGCGAGGACCGGTGGTTGAGGAGCCGACTCCGTCGACGTCACGAAGCCACCATCAGCCTGCGGGCTGACCACGATCTGCCCGGCGAGTAGTGGGGAAGCTGTTCGCCGGGCACCCAAGCGTCAAAGAAGTAGCAGTGCCAGGGAAGAAGACAGGGAAGTAGGGGCCAGATGACAGAGACGGCAAGCACCCGCAAGGCCGGGGCGCGCAAGGGCCTGAAGATCGAGCGGATCTTCAGCACCGAGGGCGTGCACCCGTACGACGCGATCAACTGGGAGCGACGCGACGTCGTCCAGACCAACTGGAAGACGGGCGAGTCGGTCTTCGAGCAGCGCGGCGTCGAGTTCCCGGACTTCTGGAGCGTCAACGCCTCCACGATCGTCACCACCAAGTACTTCCGTGGAGCCCTGGGCACCGACCAGCGCGAGTGGAGCCTCAAGCAGCTCATCGACCGCGTGGTGCTCACCTACACCAAAGCTGGCCGCGACCACGGCTACTTCGCCACCGCCGCTGACGCGGAGCTGTTCGAGCACGAGCTCACCTGGCTGCTCGTGAACCAGTACTTCTCGTTCAACTCCCCGGTCTGGTTCAACGTCGGCACGACGTCGCCCCAGCAGGTCAGCGCCTGCTTCATCCTGTCGGTCGACGACTCGATGGACTCGATCCTCAACTGGTACAAGGAAGAGGGCTTCATCTTCAAGGGCGGCTCGGGCGCCGGCCTGAACCTGTCGCGGATCCGTTCGTCGAAGGAGCTCCTCTCGAGCGGTGGCACGGCCTCCGGTCCGGTGTCCTTCATGCGCGGTGCCGACGCGAGCGCCGGAACCATCAAGTCGGGTGGCGCCACGCGTCGCGCGGCCAAGATGGTCGTGCTCGACGTCGACCACCCCGATATCGAGGAGTTCGTCGAGACCAAGGCGCGCGAGGAGGACAAGATCCGCGCCCTGCGTGACGCCGGCTTCGACATGGACCTGGGCGGCAAGGACATCACCTCGGTCCAGTACCAGAACGCCAACAACTCGGTGCGCGTGAGCGACGAGTTCATGCGCGCGGTCGAGGAAGGTCGTGAGTTCGGCCTGCGCTCGCGCAAGACGCACGAGGTCATCGAGACCGTCGACGCTCGCGAGCTGTTCCGCAAGATCAGCAAGGCGGCGTGGGAGTGCGCGGACCCGGGTCTGCAGTACGACGACACCATCAACGACTGGCACACCAACCCGGAGACGGGCCGCATCACCGCGTCGAACCCGTGCTCGGAGTACATGTCGCTGGACAACTCGTCCTGCAACCTGGCGTCGCTCAACCTGCTGAAGTTCCTCAAGGACGACGACACGTTCGACGGCGAGCTGTTCGCCAAGGCCGTCGAGCTGATCATCACCGCGATGGACATCTCGATCTGCTTCGCGGACTTCCCGACCGAGGCGATCGGCAAGACCACGGTCGACTACCGCCAGCTCGGTATCGGCTACGCCAACCTGGGCGCGCTGCTCATGGCGATGGGTCTGGGCTACGACTCCGACGGCGGCCGTGCGATGGCTGCGACCATCACCTCGCTGATGACCGGTCAGTCGTACAAGCGCTCGGCTGAGCTCGCCGGCATCGTGGGTCCGTACAACGGCTACGCCCGCAACGCCGAGGCCCACAAGCGCGTGATGCGCAAGCACCAGGCCGCCAACGACGAGGTGCGCACGCTCCACGTCGCCGACGCCGCGGTGCACAAGCTGGCCACCAAGGCGTGGGCGGACGTGCTGAAGATCGGTGAGCGCAACGGCTTCCGCAACGCGCAGGCCTCGGTGCTCGCGCCCACCGGAACCATCGGCTTCATGATGGACTGCGACACCACCGGCATCGAGCCGGACTTCTCGCTGGTCAAGTTCAAGAAGCTCGTCGGCGGCGGCTCGATGGAGATCGTGAACCTGACGATCCCGCGGGCGCTGAAGAAGCTGGGCTACCAGGAGGAGCAGATCGAGGCGATCGTTGAGTACATCGCCGAGCACGGTCACGTCATCGACGCGCCTGGTCTGAAGACCGAGCACTACGAGGTGTTCGACACTGCGATGGGTGCGCGTGCGCTGGCCCCGATGGGTCACGTGCGGATGATGGCCGCGTGCCAGCCGTTCCT
>JBQCDC010000154.1:0-4333 GCA_051961575.1 Marmoricola sp. | reverse complement strand
AGACCATGAGCATCGGTGGCACGCCGCTTCCGCTTGAGAGCAACTTCTTGGTGCCCAACGGCACCTTCTACGTGGAGTTGATCGCGTTCGTGATCATGTTCGCCATCCTGGCGAAGTGGATCATTCCGCCGATCAACAAGGCGATGACGGCCCGTCAGGAGGCGATCCGCAACCAGTTCAAGGAACTGGACGACGCCAAGGGACGCGCGAGCGAGGCTGAGGCCGAGTTCAAGTCGCAGATCGCTGACGCACGTCACGAAGCCGCTCGCATCCGCGAAGAGGCCCGCGAGCAGGGTGCGCAGATCGTCGCCGACATGCGTGCGCAGGCCCAGGCCGAAGCCGCGCGCATCGTCGAGCACGCCCACACGCAGATCGAGGCCGACCGCCAGGCGGCCGCGGCGACGCTGCGCAGTGAGGTCGGCACGATGGCCACGACGCTGGCCGGTCGCATCGTCGGTGAGTCGCTCGAGGACGAGGCTCGCCAGAGCCGTGTCGTCGAGCGCTTCCTGGCAGAGATCGAGCAGTCGGGGAGCAACGCGTGATGCGTGGTGCCTCTGCTGAGTCGCTGGCGCGCCTGACCGGCACGCTCGACGGCTTGCTCTCCGGCGGTGGCGCCGGAGAGGCGCTGGGCAAGGACCTGCTCGGCGCGGCCGCCGTGCTGCGCGACCAGGTCGCCCTGCGGCGCTCGGCGACCGACCCGACTGCTCCGGTCGAGGCCAAGTCCGGCCTGCTGCGCGGTGTCTTCTCGGGTCACGTCGGCGTCGGCGCACTCGGCATCCTCGCGGAGGCCGGCGGCCTGCGCTGGGCCGGTGGCGCTGACCTGGTCGAGGCGCTGGAGCACCTCGGGGTCGTCGCCATCGTGCGTGGCGCGGACGCAGCAGGGGAGGGTGACCGCCTGGAGGGGGAGCTCTTCTCCTTCGAGCGCACCATCACCGGCTCTCCTGACCTTCGCTCCGCGCTGGCCGACCCGACGCGCAGCGTCAGTGACAAGCAGGGCCTCGTCGCCAGCCTGCTGGCAGGCAAGGCTGCCGGCGCCACGCAGCGCCTGGCCGAGGAGGCCGTGGCCAGCGGCACCGTGGTGCCGACGCTGCAGCGGTACGCCAAGGTGGCCGCCTCCGTGCGCAACCGCCAGGTCGCTACGGTTCGCGTCGCCCGCCCGCTGAGCGCCGACCAGACCCAGCGTCTGGCCAAGGCGCTGAGCGACAACGGCAGCGCCGTGCACCTCAACGTCATCGTCGACGGTGACGTCGTCGGCGGTCTCCGCGTGGAGATGGGCGACCACGTCATCGACGGAACGGTTGCCAGCCGTGTCGACGACGCCCGCCGCAAGATCGCTGGCTAGTCGGCAGACACAGCAACACCTACGAATTTCAAGACCAACTGAGTACGTGAGCTAGAGAAGGCAGAGAAGATGACCGAGCTCTCCATTCGCCCCGAGGAGATCCGCGACGCGCTCGCGAAGTACGTCTCCGACTACACGCCTGACGCCGCCAGCAAGGAAGAGGTCGGCACCGTTGCCGAGGCCGCGGACGGCATCGCCCGTGTGACCGGTCTTCCCTCGGCCATGGCCAACGAGCTCCTCGAGTTCGAGAACGGCATCCTCGGCATCGCGCTGAACCTGGACACCCGCGAGATCGGTGTCGTCATCCTCGGTGACTTCGAAGGCATCGAAGAGGGTCAGACCGTGCGCCGCACCGGCCAGATCCTCTCGGTCCCGGTGGGCGACGGCTTCCTCGGTCGCGTCGTCGACCCGCTCGGCAACCCGATCGACGGCCTCGGCGAGATCGCCCCGGTCGCCGGCCGCCGCGCGCTCGAGCTCCAGGCCCCCACCGTTATTCAGCGCAAGTCGGTTCACGAGCCGCTCGCCACCGGTATCAAGGCCATCGACGCCATGACGCCGATCGGCCGCGGCCAGCGTCAGCTGATCATCGGCGACCGCGCGACCGGTAAGACCACCATCGCGATCGACACGATCATCAACCAGAAGCAGAACTGGGACTCCGGCGACACCGACAAGCAGGTGCGCTGCATCTACGTCGCCATCGGTCAGAAGGGCTCGACCATCGCCTCCGTGCGTGGCGCGCTCGAAGAGGCCGGTGCCCTGGAGTACACGACGATCGTCGCGGCTCCCGCCTCCGACTCGGCCGGCTTCAAGTACCTCGCTCCCTACACCGGCTCGGCCATCGGTCAGCACTGGATGTACGAGGGCAAGCACGTCCTCATCGTCTTCGACGACCTGACCAAGCAGGCCGAGGCCTACCGCGCCGTGTCGCTGCTTCTCCGTCGTCCGCCGGGCCGCGAGGCCTACCCGGGTGACGTCTTCTACCTGCACAGCCGCCTGCTCGAGCGTTGCGCGAAGCTCAGCGACGAGATGGGCAAGGGCTCGATGACGGGTCTCCCGATCATCGAGACCAAGGCCAACGACGTCTCGGCGTTCATCCCGACCAACGTCATCTCGATCACCGACGGTCAGATCTTCCTGCAGTCCGACCTCTTCGCGGCCAACCAGCGCCCCGCCATCGACGTGGGTATCTCGGTCTCCCGTGTTGGTGGTTCGGCCATGACCAAGGCGATGAAGGCCGTCACCGGTTCGCTCAAGGTCGACCTCGCGCAGTTCCGCGCGATGGAGGCCTTCGCCATGTTCGCCTCCGACCTCGACGCCGCGTCGCGCCAGCAGCTCGACCGTGGTTCGCGCCTGATGGCCCTCCTCAAGCAGCCGGCCTACTCGCCGTACCCGCTCGACGAGATGACCGTCTCGCTCTGGGTCGGCACCACCGGTCGCCTCGACGTGGTTCCGGTCGACGACGTGCTCCGCTTCGAGGGCGAGTTCCTCGACTACCTGCGCCTCTCGCACGCCGGCATCCTGTCGACGATCCGTGAGACCACGAAGTTCGAGGACGACACCGAGGCTGCCCTGGCCGCCGCGTACGACTCCTTCCTGGACCAGTTCGAGACCTCCGACGGTCACTCGGTGAAGCCCGGCGCTCAGGCCGCGGTGGACCCGACGACCGACGACGAGCTCGGCCAGGAGCAGATCGTCAAGCAGAAGCGAGCCTGACGTGGCCGTATCCCTGCGCGAATATCGCGCGCGGATCAAGTCGACGGAGTCGATGAAGAAGATCACGCGCGCGATGGAGCTCATCGCTGCGTCGCGGATCATCAAGGCGCAGGCGCGTGCCCAGGAGGCCGCGCCCTATGCCCGCGAGCTTGCTCGCGCGGTCTCGGCGGTGGCCACGTACTCGAACGTCGACCACCACCTCACCAAGGAGCCGACCGACCCGAAGGTAGCCGCGGTTCTGATCGTGACCAGCGACCGTGGTCTGGCCGGTGCCTACTCGTCGAGCGTGCTCAAGGAGGCCGAGCGCCTCATCGAGCGCCTCAACGGCGAGGGCAAGTCCGTTCAGGTCTTCATCACCGGCCGTAAGGGCGAGGCGTACTTCCGCTTCCGCGACCGTCCCGTGGTGCAGAGCTGGACCGGCTTCTCCGACCAGCCGCAGTACGCGAACGCCAAGGAAGTGGGCGACGCCCTCATCGGCGCGTTCGTCGCCGGTGCCAAGGACGCGGCCGAGGCCGTTGCCGAGGGTGTCCACGAGGTTCACATCGTCTACACCCAGTTCCGGTCGATGCTGGTGCAGGAGCCGCACAGCGTGCGCATGCTCCCGCTCGAGGTCGTCGAAGGCACCGAGAAGCCGGCCGCCGACGAGGTGCTTCCGCTCTACGAGTTCGAGCCCTCCGCCGAGGAGGTCCTCGACGCTCTGCTTCCCAAGTACGTGGAGAGCCGCATCTTCTTCGCGTTCCTGCAGGCGGCGGCCTCGGAGCTGGCAGCCCGCCAGAAGGCGATGAAGTCGGCCACCGACAACGCGGAAGAGCTCATCAAGAAGTTCACGCGTATCGCCAACCAGGCCCGCCAGGCCGGCATCACCCAAGAAATCAGCGAGATCGTGGGCGGCGTGAATGCGCTCGCCGATGCGACCTCCGCCAGCGAGTAACACGTCGAATCAAACCGGAGTGAGTGAGAAATGACTGCCACTATCAACGAGACCACGACCAGCACCGGTCGCATCTCCCGTGTCATCGGCCCGGTCGTCGACGTGGAGTTCCCCACGGATTCGATGCCGGCGATCTACAACAAGCTCGAGGTCGAGATCAACCTCGCCGGCGACCAGAAGACGCTGTCCCTCGAGGTGGCGCAGCACATCGGTGACGGCATGGTCCGCGCCATCTCGCTGCAGCCCACCGACGGTCTGGTCCGCGGCGCCGTGGTGACCGACACCGGTGCGCCGATCAGCGTTCCGGTCGGCGACGCGACGCTCGGCCGCGTGTTCAACACCCT
>JBQCDC010000153.1:0-4938 GCA_051961575.1 Marmoricola sp. | reverse complement strand
CGTCGCATCGCTGTCGGCGCAGATCGCGGGACTGGAACTGGTCGCCGCGGATGGCAGCGTGGTGAAGGCGACGCCTGAGACCAACGCCGACGTCTTCACGGCCGCACGCATCGGCCTCGGTGCTCTCGGTGTGCTCACCTCCCTCACCTTCAAAGTCGAGCCGATGTTCACCTTGGAGGCCGACGAGCGGCCGATTCTTTGGAACGAGGTCCTCAGCCAGCTCGACGAGCTCGACGCGACCCACCACCACGTCGAGTTCTACTGGTTCCCGCACACGGACCGCTGCTCGCTCAAGGTGAACGACCGGACGGTCGACGACCCGGAACCCTTGAAGCCGTTCCGGCACTGGCTCGACGACGAGTTCCTCTCGAACCGGGTGTTCGGCTGGCTCAACAGGGCCGGCAACGCGCGACCCACGCTCATTCCGCGGATCAACGAGATCTCCGGGCGAGCGCTGTCCGCGCGTCGCTACTCCGATGTGCCGCACAAGGTGTTCACCTCGCCTCGGGAGGTGCGCTTCCGCGAGATGGAGTACGCGGTGCCGCGCGAGGTCGGGATCGAGGCACTGCGTGAGGTACGCCGCCTGATCGATTCCTCGGACTGGAAGATCAGCTTCCCGGTCGAGGTGCGGCTCGCTCCTGCCGACGACATCCCCCTGTCCACCGCGTCCGGACGCGACGTGATGTACCTGGCCTTCCACGTGAACCAGCAGACCAACCACACCGACTACTTCACCTCCGTCGAGCGGGTGCTGCGGGAGTACGACGGCCGCCCGCACTGGGGCAAGCTGCACACCCGGACGATGGAGGACCTCGAGCCGGCCTATCCGCGGATGGGCGAGTTCACCGCGATCCGCGATCGGCTCGACCCCGACAGGATCTTCACGAACGCCTACCTGCGTCGTGTGCTGGGCACCTAGGAACTCTTGCGTCGCGATGGCTCCCAAGACGCGCCGAGATTGCCGATTGGGAAGCATCCAATGAACGGCGCCCGTCGCGTAGGCTCAACTAGCAGACGACCCGCGCGTACTTAGGAGCCACGACGCAATGACGGACCTCACCCCTGTGGGGCTGAGCGAGGACGGAACCTCTCTGATCCTCGTCAGTCATCGCGGGGTCGAGTTCAGAGTCCTTGTCGATCAGCGACTCCGGGCTGCACTGCGGGGCGATAACACCCGACTCGGCCAGTTGGAGAAGTCCATGGACAGCACGCTGCGGCCCCGCGACATCCAGACCCGCATCCGCGCGGGCGCCTCTGTGGAAGAGGTCGCGGCAGCCGCCGGGACAACCGTGGAGAAGCTGCTGGTGTTCGCCGGTCCTGTCATCGCCGAGCGCGAGCACATCGCGTCGCTCGCCCAGAAGGCGTCCCTGCGGCGGCGCAGCAGCGAGCGCGCCACGTCCGCTCGCACCCTCGACGAGGCTGCCGCCGTCCGGCTCCGTGCCGTCAGCGTGATCCCCGAGGACGTGGCCTGGGACTCCTGGCGTCGCGAGGACGGCCGCTGGACTGTCGTCGCCGAGTATTCGCATCGCGGCGGCGTCGCGCGCGCGGTCTTCACCTACGACGCTCCGGGCCGCTACATCACCGCGGAGAACGAGGAAGCCCAGCTGCTGACGGGCGAGCTCGCCGAAGAGCCGGCCGCGGCTGCTGAACCGGAGCCCGAGGAGGAGACGTCGCCGATCCTCGCGACCGTCCACCCCGCCCCGGCGCCCGCACTTCCGAACAGCTCGATCGTGCTCGGTCGCGCCGCTCCGAGCGATGTCCCCCTCGGCGACGACGCCATCGAGCTGGTCCGTCCACCCGCAGCCGCCCTCGACGCGGACCTCGAACCCAGCGACGTGCTGTTCGAAGCACCGGTCAGCGCCCCTCAGCCGAAGCCCGCCGCCCCTGAACCACCCGCTCCCGCGCCCGCCGAGCACGCTTCGCGCAAGAAGGGTCGGGCCTCGGTGCCGAGCTGGGACGAGATCATGTTCGGCGGTAAGGACAACTAGCCTACTCGTCAGTAACCTAGGCGTGGCTTGAGCAACGGTGGAGAGGAAGCGGTGGGCATGAACTACTTCGTTACGGGCGCGACCGGGTTCATCGGTCGCAACCTGGTCAAGGAGCTGGTCGAGAACCGCAGCGGGGACATCTACGTGCTCTGCCGTGCGTCGTCCGTCGGGCGACTCGAGGCGCTCTATCCGCAGTGGGGTGGCGGCGACCGGATCAAGCCGGTCATCGGCGACCTCGGCAGCGACCGACTCGGTATCGACGAGGCGTGGATCACGGACCACACCGGCGAGATCGACCACTTCTTCCACCTGGCCGCGATCTACGACATGACGGCGAGCGACGAGCTCAACGAGGTCATGAACGTCGGCGGCACCCGCAACGCGCTCGCGCTGGCCGAGGCCGTGCAGGCCGGCACCTTCCACCAGGTCTCCTCGGTCGCCGCGTCCGGTGACTACCGCGGCATCTTCGACGAGTCCATGTTCGACGAGGGTCAGGGCCTGCCCTCGCCCTACCACCGCACGAAGTTCGAGTCCGAGAAGATCGTGCGCACCGAGTCGACGATCCCGTGGCGCGTCTATCGGCCCGCGATCGTCGTCGGAGACTCCGAGACCGGTGAGATGGACAAGGTCGACGGCCCCTACTACCTCTTCCCGCTCTTGAAGCGCATGCGCGACTCGCTTCCCGGCTGGCTCCCTCTGGTCGGCGTCGACCTCGGCGACACCAACGTGGTGCCCGTCGACTACGTGGCCAAGGCGATGGACTACCTGGCCCACGCTCCCGGGCACGACGGCGAGGCGTTCCACCTGGTCAATCCCGAGCCGCAGAACACCGTCGACATGATCAACATGTTCGCGTCAGCGGCGGGCGCACCGCAGTTCGCGACGCCGATCGATCGCTCGGTGACGAGCAAGCTTCCGACCGGACTCCTTCCCCGCTCGATGCGCCCGAGCGCGCTCGTCGCGGTCGCGCTGCGCCAGCCGATCGTGCACGCCGCCCTCAACCAGACGGTGGGTCGTCTCGGCATCCCTGCCGAGGTTCTCGAGCACACCTCGTTCCCGGCCGTCTACGCCACCAAGCACACCGAGAAGGCGCTGTCGGGCAGCGGCATCGCCGTGCCGGACCTCGAGTCCTACGCCGGGACGCTCTGGTCGTACTGGGAGGAGTACCTCGACGACTCCATCGCGAAGAACAAGGCCGTCGTCGCGGCGTTGAAGGGCAAGACCGTCGTCATTACCGGTGCGTCCTCGGGCATCGGCCTGGTCACCGCCTTGCAGGTCGCGAAGGCCGGCGCCATCCCGATCCTGGTCGCACGTGGCGCCTCGAAGCTCGAAGCCACCAAGGCCGTCATCGAGGCGCAGGGCGGCACCGCGCACGCCTATGCCTGCGACCTGTCCGATCTCGACGCCATCGACGGCCTGACGGCTCAGCTGTCCAAGGACTTCGAGCACATCGACTTCGTGGTCAACAACGCGGGTCGCTCGATCCGTCGCTCGCTCAAGCTCAGCGAGGAACGCTTCCACGACTTCGAGCGCACCATGCAGCTCAACTACTTCGGCGCCATCCGGTTGGTGATCGGCCTGCTGCCCAAGATGCGCGAGCAGCACAGCGGGCACATCGTGAACATCTCCTCGATCGGGGTGCTCACGAACCCGCCGCGCTTCTCGGCCTACGTGGCCTCCAAGGCGGCGCTCGACGCCTGGAGCAACGTGGTCAGCTCAGAGCTCGTCGGTGACGGGGTGACCTTCACCAGCATCCACATGCCGCTGGTTCGCACGCCGATGATCGCGCCGACCAAGCTCTACGACCGCTTCCCGACGATCAGCCCGGCTCAGGCCGCGCACAAGATCGTGACGGCGCTGGTCGAGAAGCCACACGAGATCAACACCCTCACCGGCAACCTCGGTGCCCTTGCTCACCAGCTGGCGCCGAAGGCAGCGTTCCGGGTGCTCAACATGGCCTACCAGGTGTTCCCCGACTCGCACGCCGCCCGCGGAACCGCGCCGGTCGCGGCCACCACGGACGGCGAGACGGAAGGCAAGCCGACCGAGCAGATGCTGCTGGCGCGGACCCTTCCGGGTGTGCACTGGTGAGCTAGGGCTCGCCTAGACCACCAGCAGCGGGATCCGCGTCTCGCGCTCCGTGATCGATCCGTGCACGCCCGCGAGCTTGAACTCATGGGCGTTGTCGACGCTCGACATGATCGCGAAGTCGCCGAGCGAAGCGACCACGACGTCGCCATAGCGCGGCCGGATCCGAGCGTCGACGGGTCCGATCCAGCCCTTGTCCTGCGCTTCGGTGAACGTGAGGATGACGGCGTCCTCCTCGCTGATCGTCGAACGCCAGCGTCGCGCCACATTGTCCGCGAGGTCGGGCTCGCAGTAGAGGTACCGGAAGCGCGCCTCTCCCCCGATCAGCGTCACACCCTGACGAAGTCCGGGGCTCGCGTCGACGTCGAACTTGCGACCTTGAGGGATGTCGACCATGCCGTGGTCGGCGGTGATCACCAGTCGCACGGAAGCAGGAAGCGCAGCGCGCAGCTGCTCGAGGCTCGAGTCGATCAGTCGCAGTTGAGCCCGCCACTGCGGTGAGTCGACTCCGTGCCGATGCCCGATCCAGTCGAGGTCGCCGTCGTAGACGTAGGTGAGCGACGGCTTGTGGCGTGACGCCGACACCGCGTGACTGAGTCGCTCACCGAATCGGTCGGCGGACAAGTAGACCGCGCCGCGTTGGGAGACGGCGGTGAGACCCGAGCTCGCATAGTCCCGAGGGCCGACGACGCTCACCGCGACGTGCTTGCGCGACAGCCGTTCGAATGCGGTCGGCAGTGGCTGCCACTCCTCCGGCTCGACGTCCTTGTCCCACAGCAGCGCGTTGAGCAGCCGATCGGTCCCGGGGATCCGACAGGTGTAGCCGACGACTCCATGGCTGCTCGGCGACAGTCCGGTACCC
>JBQCDC010000152.1:0-5600 GCA_051961575.1 Marmoricola sp. | reverse complement strand
GCGCGGTCGTCGAGCGACTCGTGAAGTACGGCCACGGATTCCACCCGCTGGGCCGCCCGACAGCCGAGGATCTCGCCGTGATCCGCGATGCCATGGCGGCGGCGGGTCGCGACATCGCGGACCTCGAGATGGTCGGCGGCGTGCGTTACCGCTTCCCCGACAACGACTCACTGGCTGATCTGGCCGAGTCGATGGCCTCGATCCCTGAGCAGTTGGAGCAAGGCTTCACCACGATCTGCATCAAGCCGTCGATGTACATCGACGACCAGTCCGACATGGAGTCGTTCTGCAAGGACGTCATGAAGCGAGCGGAGGCGATGGGCTGATGGCACGGCTCTTGCTCATCGGTCACGACTACCTGTTCTCGTCCGGCGTCATGGAGGAGCGGTTCGCTGAACGCGGCTATGACATCGAGACCCTCCAGGTCGTGCCACCCGATCGTCTCGACGACCCCGGGGTCGAGGTTGAGTTCCCCGACCCGCGTGACTACGACGCCGTCATGGTCTTCGGTGCCCGCTGGAGCGCCTACAGCGACGAGGTCACGTCCTGGGTGAAGCCGGAGACGGAGATGCTGCAGACGGCCGACGAGGCCGGGATCCCGGTGTTCGGGATCTGCTTCGGCGGCCAGATGTTGGCTCAAGCGCACGGCGGCTCCGTTGCCGCCTCGCCCGTGCCAGAGGTGGGGCCGCATGTGGTTGCGGGTGTGCCCGCGGTGGCCGGAACGTGGACCCAATGGCACTACGACCGGTTCGTGCCGCCTGCGGAGGCGACCGTGATCGGCGCCAACGCTGCCGCTCCGCAGGCCTTCGTCCTGCGTCGGAATCTTGCCGTGCAGTTCCATCCCGAGATCGACGCGGCGAGCATGAATGCGTGGCTCGAGGACGGCGGAACCGAGAGCGCTCAGGAGCATGGGCTCGACCCCGAGGTCCTGCTCGAGCACGTGCGCTCCCTCGATCCTGAGGTGAAGCCGCGAGCCGCCGCTCTCGTGGACTACTTCCTCGACGAGGTCGCGACCTCGGAGGTTGAGGAGCGCGAAGCGCGTCACGAAACCGGAGACCAGCGATGAGCGTCGTGCTCGTGACCGGCGGGGGCACGGGCATCGGCGCCGCCATCGCCCGACACCTGTCCGCTGCGGGGGACCAGGTCGTGATCTGCGGCCGTCGTGAAGCCCCGCTAAGCGAGGTCGCCGACTCGTGTGGCGCGCACGTCGTCGTGGCCGATGTGAGCACGCCCGAGGGCGTTGCGGCGGTGGTCGGTGAAACTGTCCGGACGTTCGGTCGTCTCGACGGGCTTGTCGTGAACCACGGCATCATCCACGTCGGCGGGCTTGCGGATGTCACTCCTGAGCAGTGGGACGAGACGCTGCGCGTCAATCTCACCGGTCCCTTCCTGCTCATGCAGGCGGCGATGCCGCACCTCGTCGAGAGTCAGGGTGCGATCGTTGCGATCTCCTCGCAGGCCGCTCTCCGTGCGAGTGACGGTATGACGGCCTACTCCGCGAGCAAGGCGGGTTTGTCGATGCTCACGCAGTCCGTCGCCGTCGAGTACGGACCGCAGGGCGTGCGTGCGAACGCGATCTGCCCGGGCTGGACCGCCACCGAGATGGGCGACATGGAGATGGCCGAACTGGGGGAGGAACGCGGGATCTCGACCGAGGACGCGTATCGCCTGTCGACCTCGACCGTGCCGCTCCGGCGAGCTGCGACCTCGGCTGAGGTAGCGTCGGTCGTCGCCTGGCTGCTGTCCGATGCGGCGTCGTATTTGAACGGCGTTTTACTTCCCGTAGACGGCGGTGGCACGATGGTTGATGCCGCCACATTGGCACTCGATCCCCGAGTCAACGTCGACTACTGAGGAGGACCCTGCATGACCATCGAATACGCCGTCCGGAACCCCGCGACGGGCGAACTGGTGGAGTCGTATCCGACCGCCACGGACGCGGAGGTCCAGGCGGCAGTCACCGCTGCTGCCGCCGCTTTCGACAGCTGGGGTCGCACCTCGACGGTCGCCGAGCGCGCCGCTCTGATCGCGCGCGTCGCCGAGCTGCACAACGAGCGCCGCGACGAGCTGGCCGAGGCCATGCACATCGAGATGGGCAAGCCGCTGGCCGACTGCGCCGGCGAGGTCGAGTTCTCTGCGGGCATCTACCAGTACTACGCGGACAACGCCCAGAAGTTCCTCGCCGACCAGCCGATCGAGCTGCTTGACGGCGAGGGCAGCGCGGTCATCCGACGCCGGCCGGTCGGTGCGCTGCTCGGCATCATGCCGTGGAACTATCCCGTCTACCAGATCGCGCGCTTCGCGGCGCCGAATCTCGCGACCGGTAACACCATCGTGCTCAAGCACGCGCCGCAGTGCCCGCGCTCGGCCGCGATCCAGGCGCAGATCTTCCTCGACGCCGGTTTCCCCGAGGGTGCCTACGTCAACATCTACGCCACCAATGAGCAGATCGCCGAGGTCATCGCCGACCCGCGCATCCAGGGCGTCTCGCTGACCGGCTCCGAGCGTGCTGGCGCCGCCGTCGCGGAGATCGCCGGCCGCAACCTGAAGAAGTGTGTGCTCGAGCTCGGTGGCTCGGACCCGTTCATCGTGCTCGGCACCGACGACCTCGACGCCACCGTCGACGCCGCCGTCGCTGCCCGCATGGAGAACACCGGTCAGGCGTGCAACGCCGGCAAGCGCTTCGTCGTCGTCGACGAGCTGTACGAGCAGTTCAGCAAGCTCTTCACCGAGAAGCTGCTGGCCAACACCGAGCCGGCGCCGCTGTCCTCGGTCGCCGCCGCCGAGAACCTCGGCCGTCAGGTCGACGCGGCCGTCGCCTCGGGCGCAGTCCTCGCCAGCGAGGGGGAGCGCCACGGCGCCTTCTTCCCGACCGGTGTGCTCACCGACATCCCCGCCGACAGCCCGGCTCGCTACCAGGAGCTGTTCGGTCCGGTCGCGATGGTGTTCCGAGCCGCCGATGAGGCCGACGCGATCAAGATCGCCAACGACACCCCGGTCGGTCTCGGCTCCTACGTGTTCACCAACGACAGCGAGCAGGCCGCCCGCGTAGCCGACGCGCTCGACACCGGCATGGTCTTCGTCAACGGCGTCGGCGCCGAGGGCGTCGAGCTGCCCTTCGGTGGCGTGAAGCGCTCCGGTTTCGGCCGCGAGCTAGGCAGCCTCGGCATCGAGGAGTTCGTCAACAAGAAGCTGATCCGCACGGTCAAGTAGCCGGAGCCCGCGGTTGCACAACCCGGTTTGTGAAGGTGCCGCATCCCGCCCGAATTTTCGATCGGTATGCGGCAACTTTGATCAGGTCTCCTTCGGCGAGGATGGTTGTGCACAGAGCTGCGGCCGATGACTTGTGCCCTTGTCGCCAGCCGAGCAGGTCAGTGTCGGCGCTCGCGGTGAGATGTTCGCCTGGTGGACGACCTCTTCTCGCTGCACGCCTCGCCCGTCTTCCTTCGCCGCGACGCACTCGACTTCGGCTATCGGGACCGCGATCTGCGCCAGGCCGTCGCCGAGGGTGTGATCGAGCGGATTCGGCACGGCGCCTATGTCGATGCCGTTGCGTGGTCACGGGCATCCCTCGACTCCAGGCACCTACTGCTGGCTGACGCGGTGGTCCTCTCGCACGACGCTTCCCTGGCGCTCTCGCATCTCTCCGCCGCGGTTGCGCACGGACTCCGCATGTATCGCCCGGACTTGTCCAAGGTTCACGTGCTCTGCCTCGACGAGAACATTGGCCGCACACACAGCGATGTCATCTATCACCACACGACACCGCGCTCCCTCGAGGAGATGACAACGGTCGCGGAGCGTCTTGTCGTGCCGCCGACGCGAGCAGCCCTCGAGGCGGCGCTGTCGCTCGACGTGGCCAAAGGACTGGTCGTCCTCGATTCCGCTCTGAATCTCAACCTGACGACAATCGACGACATCAAGGCCGAGTACGCGCGGATCGAGGGTAGCCGGGGCTCGCGGGCGTTGCGCGTGACGGTCGCGCTAGCGCGTCCAGGGTCCGAGTCCGTCGGCGAGACGCTGGGTCGCTACCTCATGTGGCGCAATCACATTCCCGAGCCCGTGCTGCAGTTGGAGGTTCGAGACGATGATGGCGAGCTTGTTGCGAGGCTCGATTGGGCTTGGCCAGACCTTGGCCTTTGCGGTGAGTTCGACGGCCGCGATAAGTACATGCGGGTCGTGAAGGACGGCGAATCGGTCGCGGATGTGGTTATGCGGGAGAAGGCGCGCGAAGACCGGGTCCGCGAACTCACCGACCTTCGGATGATCCGGCTGGTCTGGTCTGATCTGGATCGTGCGAAGCAGGCACAGACAGCCGCGCGCATCCAGCGGGCGTTTCGCTACCCACGCGCGCTTGCCGGCTGATCAAAATGGCCACATTGCGATCGAGATTTCGATCGCAATGTGGCCATTTCACAACCCGGGTGGTGAAACCGCGCCCCCGCCTCAGTGACCGGACGTCATCGCGTGACGCAGGTCCTTGTTCAGCTGAGCGATCACATCGAGCGGGATCTCCTTGGGGCACGCAGCGGCGCACTCGCCGATGTTCGTGCAGCCACCGAAGCCCTCGTGGTCGGCCTGGGAGACCATGTTGACCACGCGGCTGTTGCGCTCGGCCTGGCCCTGCGGCAGCTCGCCGAGGTGGGTGACCTTGGCGCCGACGAAGAGCGACGCCGAGCCGTTGGGGCACGAGGCGACGCAGGCACCGCAGCCGATGCAGGTGGCCACGTCGAAGGCGCGGTCGGCGGCCTCCTTGGGGACCTGCACCGAGTGAGCCTCGGGAGCCGCACCGGTGTTGACGGAGATGAAGCCGCCCGACTGGATGATCCGGTCGAACGCGCTGCGGTCGACGCAGAGGTCCTTGAGCACCGGGAATGCCGACGAGCGCCAGGGCTCGATGGTGATCGTGTCGCCGTCGCTGAACGAGCGCATGTGCAACTGGCACGTCGTGGTGACCTCGGGGCCGTGCGCCTCGCCGTTGATCATGAGCGAGCACATGCCGCAGATGCCCTCACGACAGTCGCTGTCGAACGCGATCGGCTCTTCGCCCTTGGCGTTGAGGTCCTCGTTGAGCACGTCGAGCATCTCGAGGAACGACATGTCCTCGGAGACCCCGCCGAGCTCGTAGGTGTGCATCGAGCCCTTGTCGGAGCGATCGGCCTGACGCCAGATCTTGAGCGTCAATTTCACTTGTAGGACCTCTGCTTCATCTCGATCGCGGTGTAGGTCAGTTCTTCCTTGTGGAGGATCGGCAGGCCACCGTCGCCGCCGAACTCCCAAGCCGACACGTACGCGAACTGGTCGTCGTGGCGCAGCGCCTCGCCGTCCTCGGTCTGCGACTCGGCACGGAAGTGGCCGCCGCAGGACTCGCGACGGTTGAGAGCGTCGATGCACATCAGCTCACCGAGCTCGAAGAAGTCGGCCACCCGGCCGGCCTTCTCCAGCGACTGGTTGAGGCTGTCGGCGGTGCCGAGCACCTTCACGTTGCGGTAGAACTCGTCCTTCAGGCCGCGGATGAGGTCGATGGCCTTCTTGAGGCCGTCCTCGGTCCGCTCCATGCCGCAGTACTCCCACATGATGTTGCCGAGCTCGCGGTGGTA
>JBQCDC010000151.1:0-2572 GCA_051961575.1 Marmoricola sp. | reverse complement strand
ACCTCGACCGCGTCTCCGTATCCCAGAAGCGTCCCGACGAGCTCGCGCTCGGAGCGGCCGACAAGGTGCAGTCGATCCCAGCCGTCGCGGTCGCTAGCCTCGGTCGAGCGTGCCCAGCGGCGCAGGCCGGTGGCGCCGCCGGACCGCGCCAGAACCTCGACGTGCACGTCCTCCGACGGCGGCCGGGCCAAGGACCGGCTCAAGGCACGGACGTCCGTTCCGGCCGGAACCGCATAGGAGTCAGCGGGGCCGTCGTCGACGACCTCACCGATCACACGACTCAACCGGAACATCCGCGGCGCCTCGCGGGCCAGGTCATAGCCGATCACGTACCAGCGGCCCTGCGACGTGATCACGCCCCAAGGCTGCAGATGGCGGGTCTCCTTCGCCGCCGCACCTGGACGTCGGTAGTCGAACCGGACCGGGATGCGCTCCTGCGTAGCGCGGAGCATCGAGTCGAAGGCAGGCTCCAGCGCGGGGAGGCGAAGGTGCACGGTGTCGAGAATCTCGGTGTCGGCCTGTTGGCCCGCCGTCCGAAGCTTGAGGACGGCATCGGCGGTCGAGGCCGCCAGGCCGGCGTGCTCCCAAACGCGCGCCGCCAGACCGAGGACGGCAACCTCCTCGGAGGTGAACTCGATGTCTGGCAGCTCGTAGGCGTCGCGTTGGATGCGATAGCCGACCTCATCCTCGAAGAACTTGTCGAAGGACCCGACCTCGATCGGGATTCCGATCGCGCGCAGCTCCTCCTTGTCGCGCTCGAACTTCTTCTCGAACGCCTCGTCGGAGGTCGAGGTGCGGTAGTCCTCGATCGTGTCGCGGATCTGGTCCTTGCTCACGTAGTTGCGACTGACCAGCAGCAAGATGAACAGGTTCATCAAGCGTTCGGCCTTCTGCGCACTCACGCAGGAGACCCTACTGCCCCAGGTGGCGAATCCGCGGCTCAGATACCGTCGATCAGCCTCTCCACACGCTCGTCCTGGGCCCGGAACGGGTCCTTGCAGAGGACGGTGCGCTGGGCCTGGTCGATGAGCTTCAGGTGGACCCAATCCACGGTGAAGTCACGATGCCGCTCGGTCGCCTTCTTGATGAAGTTGCCGCGCAGGCGGGCCCGGGTCGTCTGCGGCGGAACAGTCTTGGCCTGGTAGATGGCCAGGTCGCTCGTAGCACGGGTGACCGCGCCGCGCTTCTCCAGCAGGTAGTAGAGCCCTCGACTGCGGTTGATGTCGTGGTACGCGAGGTCGAGCTGCTGCACGCGGGGGCTGGACAGCGGCAGCCCGTTCTGGGATCGATAGCGCTCGATCAGCTTGTACTTGATCACCCAGTCGATGTCCCGCTCGACGAGACCGAGGTCGTCCTTCTCGATGGCGCGCAGGGTGCGCTCCCACAGGTCGAGGCTGCGATCGATGATCGGCGTGCGCATGCCGCGTCGGTCGACGTAATCGAGCACCTTGGTGAGGTACTCGTGCTGGATGTCGAGGGCGCTGGCCTCGCGACCGTTGGCCAGTCGGATCGAGCGTCGACCGGTGAGGTCGGAGGAGATCTCCCGGATCGCCCTGATCGGGTTCTCGATGGTCATGTCGCGCATGACCACCCCGTCCTCGATCATGCGGAGCACGAGGTCGCAAGACGCCACCTTGAGCATGGTGGTGGTCTCGCTCATGTTCGAGTCGCCGACGATCACATGGAGGCGACGGAAGCGCTCGGCATCGGCATGCGGCTCGTCGCGCGTGTTGATGATCGGTCGACTGCGCGTCGTCGCGCTGGAGACACCCTCCCAGATGTGCTCAGCTCGCTGACTGATCCCGTAGGTAGCACCGCGTGCGCCGACCGTGACCTTGCCGGCTCCGCAGATCAGCTGACGGGTCACCAGGAACGGAATCAACAGGTCCGCGAGCTTGCTGAACTCCCCTGCTCTGCCCACAAGGTAGTTCTCGTGGCACCCGTAGGAGTTGCCCGCAGAGTCGGTGTTGTTCTTGAACAGGTAGATGTCCCCGGCGATGCCCTCGTCACGAAGGCGCTGCTCCGCGTCGACCAACAAGCCCTCGAGGATCCGCTCCCCCGCCTTGTCGTGCGTGACCAGCTCGACGATGTCGTCACACTCGGGCGTCGCGTACTCGGGATGACTGCCCACGTCGAGGTAGAGCCTGGCGCCGTTGCGCAGGAACACATTGCTGCTGCGTCCCCAGCTGACCACCTTGCGGAACAGGTAGCGAGCGACCTCGTCAGGCGACAGGCGGCGCTGACCCTGGAACGTGCACGTGACGCCGTACTCGTTCTCGATGCCGTAGATGCGCCGGTCCATGGGTCACGTACCGAGTACTCGGACGACTTCGCTGTCCGCGAGGCGCTTGAACTTACGCTGCTGAATCCGTGTCCGATCGAGGACGGCCACCTCGAGGTCGTCCGCTGCGATCGTGCGCGGCTCGCCCTCTCCGTGCCCCAGCGCGCTCACTGCCAGTCGAATGGCATCGTCGCGAGAGAGGTCGGGTTGGTAGTGCTCCTTGAGGTAGGCCGTGACCGGATCGGTCGCGCCGCCCATCACCGCGAAGCCCTGCTCGTCGGCAACTTGGCC
>JBQCDC010000150.1:0-5762 GCA_051961575.1 Marmoricola sp. | reverse complement strand
TGATCAACTGGACCGGCCTGATCATGCTGTTCGCGCCCATCAACCTCTACGGCGTCGAGGTTCCCGGCCTCAAGCAGTTCTCCCGGGTGCTGCCGCGCAAGCTGCAGGAGATCCCCGGGCTGTTGCACGGCAAGCTCGGCTGGCAGGGGATCGTTCCGGCCCGCGCGGCCAAGATGGGCAGCATCGCGGTGGACAAGGCGATCGCCAAGCTGGGCACGCCCCGCGAGTTCTACCAGAACCTCGAGCCCGACCAGATCGCCGAGCACATCGTCGCGATGTTCCGCCCGCAGATGCCGGAGATCATCGACGAGGTGATGCGGCGCGAGCATCCGGCCCTCTGGCGCGACCTCCCGCCGGCCGGCAAGCGCGCCATCGTCGACCGCGTGCAGAACCAGCTGCCGGCCATCATCCACAGCATCACCGACGAGATCGGTGAACATATCGATCAGCTGCTCGACCCCAAGATCATGGTGATCGAGCACTTCCGGAAGAACCCGGGACTGGTCGTCACGATCTTCCGCGACATCGGGCAGCGCGAGCTGAACCTGATGGTCGAGTTCGGCTTCATCTTCGGCTTCCTGCTCGGCATCCCGGTGGCCTTCATCGACCACTGGTTCAAGATCGACTGGCTGCTGCCCGTCATGGGCATCGTGGTCGGATGGATCACCAACGCCCTGGGCATGTGGCTGATCTTCGAGCCGCTCGAGCCCAAGCGCATCTTCTTCATCAAGTGGCATGGACTCTTCCTCCGCCGCCAGAACGAGGCCGCGGAGGTCTACGCCAACATCATCGCCAACGACGTGATCACGCTGGAGCGCATCGGCGACTTCCTCGTCGACGGCCCGCGCGGCGACCGCACCCGTCAGATGCTCGCGACCGCCATGTCGCCCGCGATCGACCAGGCCGCGGGTCCGCTGCTGGGTGCCGTGCGCGTCGCGATCGGCGCCGGCAAGTTCGAGAGCATCAAGGGCGCCTTCGCCGAGGAGGCCGTCAACCAGACCATCGTGCCCTTCCGCGATCCGGAGTTCTCCGCGCGACAGTCCGGCAAGATCAGGACGCTCATCGCGGCTCGCACCAAGGAGCTCCCGCCCGAGGACTTCGTCGAGATGATGCGCTCGGCGATCAAGGAGGACGAGTGGATGCTCTACGCCCATGGCGCGATCATGGGTGCAGCGGGCGGCCTGGCCCACCTCGCGATCTTCAAGCTCTGGCTTCACCTCTGACCTGTTAAGGACGAAAGCAACCTCATGGCTCAGAACAAGACCCCCGCGGTTCGCAGGCGCGCCGCTCCCGCCGTGCGCGAGGAGGCGATCGGCTCGCTGCCCGGCCTGGCGCGCATCGCCGCGGGTACGGCCGCCCGTTCGGCCGCCTGGACTCTGGGCTCGGGTGTCCGCTCGGGCCGTCTGCTCGCCCGCGCGTTGACCAACCCGTCGGCGGCAGGCGAGCTCGTCCAGGGCGTGGCGAACGACCTCGCCGAAGCCACCCGGACCGTCTCGGACGTCGCTCGCGCCGTGTCGTCAGGAGTCCCACTGCCGAAGGCTCTGCTCGAGGGCAGCATCAGTCTGTCCGCGGTCATGCTTCCCGATGGGCCCGAGCGCGCAACCCCCGCGCGGGAGAAGACGCTCCGCGAGCGCGGCGAGGAGCTCCTGCAGCGCTCACGCGACGTGTGGAACGACGAGGAGGGGCATCCCGCCTACGCCCGCATTCTCGACGAGCTCGCTCCCGACGAGGCGCGCGTCCTCATGCTGCTGCTGCGTGGCGGACCTCAGCCGGCCGTCGACGTCCGCACCGGTGGCCCGATGGGCGCGATGAGCTCGACGATGATCGCCTCGGGCCTCAACATGATCGGTCCGCGTGCCGGTCTGCGCCACGTCGAGAACGTGCCCGCCTACCTGAACAACCTCTTCCGCCTGGGCCTGATCTGGTTCTCGCGCGAGCAGCTCGACGACGCCATGGAGTACCAGGTCGTCGAGGCTCAGCCGGACGTCCTCGAGGCCATGCACTCGACGCGCTTCCCCAAGATGGTGCGGCGCTCGATCCACCTCACGCCGTTCGGCCAGGACTTCTGCCGCACCTGCCTGGTGGATCAGGACGAGACCAAGGATCTCCCCGCCCACGAGTCGCCCGAGGCCTAATCGCCGGCTCGTCCGTAGCGCTCCTGCACCAGGCGCAGGTGCGTCCACGATCGCACGCTCACGACGCCGCTCATCGCGCTGATCCGGTCGAGCGCTTCGATGGTGTCGTCGACGGTCGTGGTCAGGATCGTGCCGACAGCGTCGGCGCCGCCGAGCGTGCGGGCGAGGAAATCCACCGCCGCCATCTCCTGCAGGCGAGGGAGGACAGCCGACGCGGGACCGGCGAGGTCGATCGCGAACCCGGTCATCGCCGAACGCCCCAGCTTGGTCGGATTCACCAGGGCGACGATCAGGATGACGCCGTTGTCGAGGAGATTGCGAACGCGGGCCCGGGTCGCTGCCGCCGAGAGCCCGACATGGCCGGCGAGATCGGAGTAGCTCGCTCGCCCGTCGTGGCGCAGCAGCGAGATCAGGGTGCGGTCGACGTCGTCGAGGGGATGGGGCGGCTGGTCGGCGGTCGGCGGTGAAGGGAGGTGCGGTTCCTTGAGCACCTCGGCATACACGAGCGGCTCGACGTGGGCGACACCCGCACGCGTGCGCAATTGGTCGACGATCGCGGCCAGGCGTTTCAGATCGTTGGTCCGGATCTCGGCGACGACGTCAGGCTGGCCGGAGACGATGGAGACGAAGACCGAATCGGGCAGTTCGGCTAGTTCGCGCGCCAAGTCCTCGCGCCGAGCTCCTGAGACCGTGACGGAGAGGTGGGCGATCACGTGGATGTTGTCGTACTCGGGTGGCACGGTCGCCACCACGCGCAGGATGCCGTCCTCGAAGAGTCGCGCGACGCGCGGACGGACCGCCTTGCGCGAGAGGCCCACACGAGCGCCGAGGGTCTCGTAGGAGGCGCGGCCGTCCTCCCGAAGGGCTTCGACGAGCTCGATGTCGGTCTCATGCAGGGTCATCGCGCCCACGCTAGCCGTATTGCTGTTCCTGGGACAGTTCTGCGATCGATTCGGTCCAGAAGAGATATCTCAGAGGCCAATGTAACGGTCAATTTCCTCAGAAACTATCGAACTGGGCATTGACAGTGTGGTCCAGCGCACATATGGTCGGTGAAAACCAGCCGCCACAAGTGAAACGGCCTGAACCGATGCAATATCGGAACGGGACGTCAGGAGAACTCCGGTGACACAACAAGCGCAGCCTCGTGCCGGTGCGATTGAGACGCACACCATCGACTTCATCCCGCTCAGCGAGCGCCGCGGAAAGCCGTGGCACCTGTTCACTCTGTGGTTCGGCGCCAACAGCGTGATCGTGAGCGTCGTGACCGCCGCCATCCTCGTCGGCGGTGGCATGTCGTTCGCCTGGTCGTGCATCGCGATGGTGGTCGGCTTCGCGCTCGGCGGCTTCCTCGCCGCCTTCCACTCGGCGCAGGGCCCGCAGCTGGGCATCCCGCAGATGATCCAGAGCCGTGCCCAGTTCGGCTACGTCGGCGGGATCGTGCCGATGATCATCGCGGAGATCAACTACCTGGTGTTCTTCGCGGCGGCTCCGGCGATCTGCGGACTGCTGACCTCGGCGGTCTGGGGCTGGAACGTCTATGCGGTGGCGGTGATCGTCACGGCGATCACCTTCGTGGTGGCACTCTTCGGCTACGACCTCAGCCACCGACTCGCCAAGTACCTCAGCGTCGCCTCGATCGTGGTCTTCGGCATCCTCACGATCCTCGTGCTCGCGCACTCGGGCATCAGCCACCCGACCACGCAGAACCTCCACCAGGGCGGCTTCCAGCTCGGCCTGTTCCTAACCGGCGTGGCGATCACCTTCGTGTACGCCGCCGGTTACGCCCCCTACATCGCCGACTACTCCCGCTACCTGCCCGAGGAGACCTCGACCAAGGCGACGGCGTGGTGGACCTACGCCGGCATCGTGATCTCGGGGATCTGGCTCTTCGTGCTGGGCGCGTATCTCACCGCCGTTACCGCCTTCGGCGCCGACACCCTCGGCTCGGTCATCAAGGTCAGCGACTCGTTCAGCAAGGTGTTCACCGCGGTGCTGGTGATCGTGGTCGTCGGGATCCAGATCCTGCAGGGCTCGTTGTCGATGTACGCCGGCGGGAACACCGCGATCAGCATCACCACCTCGCTGCGCCGCACGGCGGCTCCGGTCCAGGCCAACCTGCGCACACGTCTGTGGTCGCTGGTGCCGTTCGCGGTGCTCTGCCTGATCGCGACGATCGCCTACTCCAAGAGCTTCACGAGCGCCTTCACCGACGCCCTCGGCGTGGTGTTGATCCTGCTGATCCCGTGGTCGGCGATCAATCTGGCTGACTTCTACTTCGTCCGCAACGGCCACTACGACGTGGAGGCGATCTTCGACCCGAACGGCAAGTACGGCAAGGTGAATCTGGCCGGCGCGATCAGTTTCATCCTCGGCTTCGCGGTCGAGCTGCCCTTCGCGAACCTGGGCTTCTGGGTGGGTCCGATCGCCAAGAAGCTCGACGGCGGCGACATCTCCTGGCTCGTCGGGATCGTGGTCAGCGGTGTCTGCTATCTGGCGATGACGCGCAGCGACGCCCGCGTCGCGGTGCCCGTCCGTGAGGAGGTCGCCGTCCGATGACCTCCCGCATCCTGACGGGCGGTCCGATCCGCACGATGGCCTCCGAGCACGTTCCCGAGGCCGTCCTCGTGCGGGACGGTCTGGTCCAGGCGGTTGGATCGCTGACCGAGCTGAAGCGTGCCGCGCTGGAGACACCGGAGATCGTCAACCTCGACGGCCGGACCCTGATGCCCGGCTTCGTCGACGCCCACGCGCACACGATCCTGCACGGGTCGGCCCTGGACTGGGTGAATCTCTCCGGCGCTCGCTCGATCGACGACGTCATCCGGCTACTGACCGCCCGCGCTGCCGAGCGGCCCGGCGAGGTGGTTCGTGGCTATGGCTACGACCAGTCCAAGTTGGTCGAGGGCCGCCACCCCAGCCGGGTCGACCTGGACCGCGTGGCGGCCGATCGGGTGGTTCAGATCCAGCACGCGAGCGGTCACGGATATGTGGTCAACTCGCTGGCGCTGCGCCAGGCGAACATCACCGCAGCCACGCCCACGCCGAGCGGCGGGCGGATCGACCGAGACGCCGGCGGTGAGCCGACCGGGGTCATCTTCGACTCCGCCTGCGATCTGCTGACCGGCGCCGATGGCGTGAAGGTCCGCAACCATGGGCCCAACTTCCATCTGCCGATGACGCACGCCGAGATCGATCACCTCTTCGACCTCGGCCAGCGGTCGCTGCTGGGGGCCGGCATCACCACGATGTGCGACGCCCAGGTGACGCAGCTCGAGATGGATGCCTACCTGCGAGCGCGCGACGAGTCCCGGCTGCATCTGCGAACCGAGCTGCTCGCGCTGTCGAGCAATCTCGAGCACCTCACCGGCCTCGGGATGAGCTCGAGGCTTGGTGACGATTTGCTGCGGCTCTGGGGCGTCAAGCTGTACGCCGACGGCTCGGTGATCGCCCGCACGGCCTACCTGAACGGGCATGCGTGCTGCGGCAAGCCGTCTCCGAACGGCTACCTCTACCACGAGGCCGAGGAACTGGCCGCTCTCATCACGACCGCCCACAAGCTCGGCCTCAGCACCGCCACGCACGCCCAGGGACCGCTGCCGATCGGTGTCGTGCTGGACTCCGTCG
>JBQCDC010000149.1:0-4474 GCA_051961575.1 Marmoricola sp. | reverse complement strand
CAGGGGCAGCGGTTGCCAGTCGAGCAGTCGGCCGAGCTCGATGATCGGCGGCGCCACGGGAGCGGCCTCCATCATCTCGGCGGCGGACCCTTCGCGAACGCTGCCGTCGCCCTCGACGATGACCACGCGGTCGGCGAACGGGAGTACCCGCTCGAGCCGGTGTTCGGCCAGCACGACGCTGACGTCGAGGTCATGCACGAGGCGGGTGAGCGTCGCCAGGACGTCCTCCGCCGCGGTCGGGTCGAGTGCCGAGGTCGGCTCGTCGAGGACGAGGAGGCGCGGATGCATGGTGAGCACCGCTCCGATGGCGACGCGCTGCTGCTGACCGCCCGACAGGGTGCGCAGGCTGCGCGTCCGCAGGTCCGCGATGCCCAACAGATCAAGGGTTTCCTCGACGCGACGGCGCATCGTGGCCGGGTCGAGTCCGAGCTGCTCCATGCCGTAGGCGAGCTCCTCCTCGACGGTGTCGGTGACGAAGGAGGACAGCGGATCCTGACCGACGTAACCCACGGTCTGCGCGCGCTCGCGCGGCGGGACTCCGACGATGCTGACGCCGTCGAGGAGGACGTCGCCGGAGAGGGCGCCACCGGTGAAGGCCGGGACGAGGCCGTTGAACGTGCCGAGGAGCGTCGACTTGCCGGAACCGGTGCGGCCCGCGATCAGGACCAGCTCGCCGGGCTCGATGGTGAGGTTGATGCCGTCGAGAACGGGGGTGGAGCCGTCGTAGGTGAAGCGCAGGTCACGCAGCTCGAACATGGCTCTCACCTCGTTTCACCTCGGTAAGGGCCACGCGCTGCGACGGCGCGAGGAGCGCAGGGGCCAATCCCATGGCCACGACGGCAACCGCTAGCCAGGGCAGGTGGGGTACGCCGTAGACATCAGGGTCACGCACCAGCGGATCGGTCACCAGTGTGAGCGCGCCTGCTGCGACCAACACGCCCGCCAGGGCAACTCCGACCTCGGCAGGGCGCCAGCTATCGGGCCGGTAGCGACTACGCCCGACCCGACGGCCGGCGGACCAGAACCCCGCGACCGCTAGGAGGACACCGAGGACGATGGCCGGCGTGCTCATCCAGCGCGGTGAGGTCTGGTCCAACACGCCGTAGCAACCAACGCCCACCCCTACGAGCGCGCCCAGCAGCAGGACTCCGGTCAGGCGCCGTTGGGCCCTGGACGCGGTGCCATTGCGGCCGTAGCCGCGCGCATCCATGCCGGCCGCGAGAGCCATCGATCGCTCAAGAGAGTCCTCGAGGACGGGCACGAGGATTCCGCGCATGCGCGCGAGCCGTCCGCCCGCGACACCCCTGAGCTCCCGGGCACGCCGCACTCGGCTGACACTCTCCGCCAGCTGCGGCATGACGCTGATCGAGATGACGAGGGTCGTGCCGATCTCGTAGAAGGCCGGCGGAAGGGACTTCAGCAGGCGCTTGGGGTTGGCCAGCGCGTTAGCCGCTCCGACACACACGACGATCGCGGCCAGACGAAGCCCGTCGTAGAGGCCCCCGAGTATCGCTTGCAGTGTGACCGGACCCAGCAACTTGATGCCCAGAACCCAGTCAGGCAACGGAATCTCCGGGAGATTGAAGAGGAGATAGTCCCCCGGTTGGACGTCGCTCCCGAGCAGGATCCGGAAGCCCACGCGAACGATCACGATCAGCACGGCGAGCCCGATGTAGAGCCTGAACGAAGCGCCCCACGGGTGCGGCGAGCGTCGAAGCGCGACGACGACGCTCGCCACCGCGATGATCAGAACGAGCAGGAACGGGTTCGTCACCACGGACGCGAAGGTCGCCAGTCCGAGGGCCCAGATCCACCAGGCCCCCGGATGGAGTTCACGCGCCGGTCGCGACACAGTCCTTCAGTCGCCTACTTGGCGCTCGCCGGCTGAACGCTCGGGTAGGACGTCTTGGACGAGGTCTGCCAGGCGAGAGCGATGGTGTCGCCGTTGGCGGCAGGCTGAGTTCCGATGCCGAGGCTCGCATAGCCCCACGCCTTGCCGGGCTTACCGACGAAGAGGCCCCAATAGGTCGGCTTTCCGTCGCACTTCTTGTCGGCGGGAAGACCGTTGACGGTGCAGGCGAACGGGCCATACGACGATGCCTTCGTTCCTAGCTTGAAGCCCGCCGACTCGATGACGGCCTGAGCGGTCTTCCCTTGGCCACAGCCCTTCTTGACTCCGCCCATCGAACCGAAGTCGATGACGACGTTCACGCCCGTGCCGGTGCAGAAACTGCTGGTGCTGCTGGCCTTCGGAGCGGCGACGGTTCCGCAACCCGACACCAGTGCGATCAGAGCCACCGTTGCTCCGGCGAGGGGAGCAATGCTCCCGCGACGTCCACGATTCGTTGCCATGTATTTCCTTCCCGCTGCTGAGCGGGGAGGTCACAGTCGTGGCCCTCCGCTGCTTTCCTCGACAGCGATTAATGAGGTCACACGAGACAGGTGCTCCGGCTTACCGCTTACAGCGGCCTACGGTTGCGGGTCAGCGCCGGATTTCGACCGGCTTCCCCCAGAACTCATGTGCATTGAATTGTCGAGCAACACTACCAACGAATCGGCCGCACCCCAGCGCCCGGATGAACCTAGGTGAGGCGGGCGAGGATGAGTTCGCGAACTCGGCCGGCGTCGGCCTGGCCGCGCATGTCCTTCATCACGGCGCCGATGAGCGCGCCGGCGGCGGCGACCTTGCCATCCCGGATCTTGTCGGCGATGTCGGGATTCGCCTCGATGGCGCGATCGACGGCCTCGTTGAGGGCGCCGTCGTCGGACACGATCTCCAGGCCGCGGGCGGCCACGACCTCGGCCGGAGTGCCCTCGCCGGCAAGCACGCCGTCGAAGACCTCACGAGCGAGCTTGTCGTTGATCTTGCCCTCGTCGACCAGAGCCTGGATCGCGGCGACCTGAGCAGGGGTGATCGACAGTTCGCCGAGCTCGATGCCCTCCTCGTTGGCGCGACGCGCGAGCTCCGACAGCCACCACTTGCGTGCTGGCTGGGGCGCGCATCCCTGAGCCACCGTCGCCTCGATGAGGTCGACCGCACCCGCGGCGATGACGTCGCGCATCTCCAGGTCGGTGTAGCCCCAGTCGGCCTGCAGACGGGCGCGCTTCACGCGTGGCGACTCGGGAAGAGTGCCACGCAGCTGCTCAACCCACTCGCGGGACGGCGCGACCGGCACCAGGTCCGGCTCCGGGAAGTAGCGGTAGTCCTCCGCGTCCGACTTCTCGCGACCGCTGGTGGTGATGCCGCTGTCCTCGTGGAAGTGACGCGTCTCCTGCAGGATCGAGCCACCCTCCGCAAGGATCGCCGCGTGTCGCGAGATCTCGAATCGGGCGGCACGCTCGACCGAACGCAGGCTGTTCACGTTCTTGGTCTCGGTGCGCGTCCCCAGGATCCCGGAGTCGCGAGGCGCCAGCGAGAGGTTCACGTCGGCGCGGATCGAGCCCTGGTCCATGCGGGCATCCGAGACACCCAGCGCGACGATGAGGTCGCGCAGCTGCGCGACGTAGGCCCGCGCAACGAGCGGCGCCTTCTCCCGCGTACCCACGATCGGCTTGGTGACGATCTCGATCAGAGGAATGCCGGCGCGGTTGTAGTCGACCAGCGAGTAGTCCGCGCCGTGGATGCGACCGGTGGCGCCGCCCACGTGCAACGACTTGCCGGTGTCCTCCTCCATGTGCGCGCGCTCGATCTCCACGCGGAAGATCTCGCCGTCGACATCGACGTCGAGGTAGCCGTTGAACGCGATCGGCTCGTCGTACTGCGAGGTCTGGAAGTTCTTCGGCATGTCCGGATAGAAGTAGTTCTTCCGGGCGAAGCGGCACCACTCGGCGATCTCGCAGTTGAGCGCCAGACCGATCCGCATGGCCGACTCGACAGCGGTCTTGTTGACCACCGGCATCGAGCCCGGCAGACCGAGGCAGGTCGGGCAGACCTGCGTGTTCGGCTCAGCCCCGAACTCGGTCGGGCAGCCGCAGAACATCTTGGTGTTCGTGTTCAGCTCGACGTGGACCTCGAGGCCCATGGCCGGATCGAACTTCTCCAAGGCCTCGTCGAAGGGCATCAGGTCGGTCATCGGGCACCTCCCAGGTTTCGTGACGCGGCCTCCGGCCGCTCCTCAACCTCCGTGAGCGAGGGAGCCTGCGCAAGCAACGGGCCGCCCCACGTGTCCTCGAGCAGAGTCTCCAGAGCCGCGCCCACGCGGTAGACCCGCTCGTCGGAGAGAGCCGGAGCGAGGATCTGGAAGCCGACGGGCAGACCGTCCTCGGTCGCCAGACCGGCGGGCAGCGAGATACCGGGAACTCCGGCCAGGTTCGCCGGAATCGTGGCCACGTCGTTGAGGTACATGGCGACCGGGTCGTCAAGCTTCTCGCCGATCTTGAAGGCCGTGGTCGGCGCGGTCGGAGAAACCAGAACGTCGGCGGAAGCGAAGGCCGTGTCGAAGTCACGGCTGATCAGCGTGCGGACCTTCTGCGC
>JBQCDC010000148.1:0-5730 GCA_051961575.1 Marmoricola sp. | reverse complement strand
GGCGATCCGACCACACCGGCCGCGTTCAAGCTGGTCGATCAGGTTCGAACAGCGGTGCATGCCGTGCCTGGATCGAACGCACTCGTCGGTGGCAACGCAGCCCTCTACGACGACGTCCAGAAGGCGGCGAGCCACGACACGAAGCTGATCATCCCGGTGGTCCTGGTGATGGTCATGCTGATCCTGATGGTTCTGCTCCGAGCGGTGTTCTCGCCGATCGTGTTGATCGGGACGGTGATCCTGTCCTTCGGTGCGGCGCTCGGGATCGGGGCGTTCTTCTTCAAGCACGTCTTCGGATACGCGGGTGCGGACGCGTCGTTCCCGTTGTTCGTGTTCGTGTTCCTCGTGGCACTCGGCATCGACTACAACATCTTCTTGATGACCCGCGTGCGCGAGGAGGCGCACACCCGCGGGACTCGAGGTGGTGCGTTGGTCGCGCTGTCAGCGACGGGAGGCGTGATCACCTCGGCGGGGCTCGTGTTGGCCGCCACCTTCGGAGTGTTGGCAACCCTCCCACTGGTGTTCCTGGTGGAGATGGCGTTCACGGTCGCGCTCGGGGTTCTTCTCGACACGATGATCGTGCGTTCGGTGCTGGTGACGGCGCTGAACCTCGACCTGGGCGGCATCATCTGGTGGCCCAGCAAGCTCGATCGAGGCGAGCACGCCGTAGAGCCGACGGCGGAGAGTGATCTGGCTCCCATCGGCTGATCACCCCTGGCGGAACCGACCGTGACAGTACTACTGTCACGGTCGGTTCGTCTTTGACCCGCCTTTACCCATCACCGCGACGATCGGGAGAATCCCCCCATGAAGCTCTCCACCTTCCTGGCCTACGACGGAAACCCGCGTAGTGCCGCCGACCAGATCGTCGCTTTCGAGCGCGCGGGTCTCGACACAGTGTGGGTGGCGGAGGCCTATGGCTTCGACTCCCCCACGCTGATGGGCTACATCGCCGCCAAGACCGAGACCATCGAGATCGGCTCGGCGATCCTCAACATCTACTCGCGCACCCCCGGTGCCCTGCTGCAGACCGCGGCCGGCCTCGACAACGTCTCCGGCGGCCGCGCGATCCTCGGCATCGGCGCCTCGGGTCCGCAGGTCATCGAGGGCTTCCACGGCGTCCCCTACGACAAGCCGCTCGCTCGCACTGCCGAGGTCATCCGCCTCGTGCGCAGCGGCATGAAGCGCGAGCCCCTGCAGGCCGAGGGCATCTTCAACCTGCCGCTCGACAAGGAGCACGGAGCCGTGACCGGGCTGGGCAAGGCGCTGAAGATCCTGACCCGCCCCGAGCGCGACAGCATTCCGATCTACGTGGCCGCACTGGGTCCGAAGAACGTCGAGCTGGCGGCCGAGCTCGCCGACGGGATCCTGCCCCACCTCTTCTACCCGGAGAAGTTCCACTCGGTGTCCGGCTCTCCGATCGAGGCCGGCCTGGCCAAGCGTGACGCCTCGCTCGGCGCGCTGAACATCGTCGCCGGCGGACTCGTCGCGATCGGCGAAGGCCCCGAGACCAAGGCGGTACTCGACTTCGCCCGCCCGCTGTTCGCGCTGTACATCGGCGGCATGGGCGCCAAGGGCAAGAACTTCTACAACGACCTCGCCTGCGCCTACGGCTACGAGAAGGAAGCGACCGAGATCCAGGAGCTGTACCTCTCGGGCAAGAAGAAGGAAGCCGAGGCGCTGGTCCCGAACGAGTGGCTCGAGGCCGCTAACCTGGTCGGCCCCGAGTCCTACATCAAGGAGCGGATCGCCGCGTTCAAGGAGGCCGGTGTCACCAGCCTCAACGTCACGCCCATCACCGAGGACCCGGCTGCCACGATCGCCCAGCTCAAGGGGCTCGTGAGCTGACGCACGGACACCTGTCCAGTCGTGTGAGCCCGCGAGGTACGGTCGGAGGGTGTCCCCCACCTCTGCTGAAGTACGGCGTGCTGTTGTTCGCGCGGAGCGGGGGGCATCCCTCGACGCGACCGAAGCAGAGGCACTGCTGTGCGCCCGCGGTGACGAGCTTGAGCGCCTCCTTGCGGTAGCCGCACGGGTTCGCGACGCCGGGCTCGTCGACGCTGGCCGTCCGATGGTGATCACCTACTCGCCCAAGGTCTTCATTCCGGTGACGCGGCTGTGCCGCGATCGCTGCCACTACTGCACGTTCGTTACCACGCCCGGCCATCTTGAGCGGGCCGGCGAAGCGCCGTATCTGACGCCCGATGAGGTCGTCGCGATCGCTCGGGAAGGTGCTGCGCTGGGTTGTGCGGAGGCGCTCTTCACTCTCGGCGACCGGCCCGAGGACCGCTGGCCGGAGGCGCGAGCCTGGCTCGATGAGCAGGGCTACGACTCCACGCTGGCCTATGTTCGGGCGCTTTCGATCCGGGTGTTGGAAGAGACCGGGCTGCTTCCGCATCTGAACCCGGGCGTGATGTCGTGGCAGGAGATGCAACGGCTCAAGCCAGTTGCGCCGTCGATGGGCATGATGCTGGAGACGACCTCGCGTCGGCTGTTCGAAACCAAGGGTCTGGCGCACTACGGGTCGCCGGACAAGGACCCTGAGGTTCGGTTGCGGGTGCTGGAGGATGCGGGTCGTCTGGCCATCCCGTTCACCACCGGGCTCCTCATCGGCATCGGAGAGAACCTGACCGAGCGGGTCGAGTCGATCTTCGCGATCCGCAAGATCGCACGGGAGTACGGGCACATCCAGGAAGTCATCGTTCAGAACTTCCGGGCCAAGCCCGACACCGCGATGCGTCACACCGATGACCTCGGGTTGGACGAGTACCTCGCCGCGCTTGCCACCGCTCGGGTGGTGCTGGGTCCGAAGATTCGCCTCCAGGCGCCGCCCAACCTCACCGACCTCGACGAGTGCCGTCGATTGATCGATGCGGGTATCGACGACTGGGGTGGGGTCTCGCCCCTGACGCCGGACCACGTGAACCCGGAACGGCCCTGGCCGAGTCTGGATCGGCTGCGAGCCCTGACAGCGGAGGCCGGGTTCGAGCTGAAGCCGCGGCTGACCGCGCATCCTCACTACGTGCGGCAGCCGGATCCGTGGATCGATCCACGAGTTCGTGCTCACGTGAGCGCACTCGCTTCGGCGGGTGGGCTGATGCGTGAGGGCGCTCGGCCGTCAGGGCTGCCGTGGCAGGAGCCGGATCGGGCGCTGGTTGAGTCAGGTCACGTCGACCTGCACCGCGACGTGGACACGGTCGGGCGCGCGGCCGACCGACGCGGCGACTTCGACACTGTCTACGGGGATTGGGAGGCAGTGCGTGAGCACGCGGCCCGCACCGCGGAGGTTGAGGAGCGCGGAGCGCGTCACGAAACCCTAAGCAGTGACGGCAAGGCCGCCCTTCGCGCGGCCGAGTCGGACCCGGCGGGACTCACCGACGAACAAGCACTGACCCTGATGACGGCGGAGGGCGATCTGCTCGACGAGGTGTGCCGGCTGGCTGATGACCTGCGCCGCGACACTGTCGGTGACGAGATCACCTACATCGTCAACCGGAACATCAACTTCACCAACGTCTGCTACGTCGGGTGCCGATTCTGCGCGTTCGCGCAGCGACGCACCGATGCGGACGCCTACTCGCTGAGCCTGGACCAGGTCGCCGATCGCGCAGAAGAAGCCTGGAACCTTGGCGCCACTGAGGTCTGCATGCAGGGTGGCATCGATCCCGAGCTGCCCGGGTCGGCGTATTTCGACATCGCCAACGCGGTGAAGAACCGGGTGCCGCAGATGCACGTGCACGCGTTCTCCCCGATGGAGATCGTCAACGGCGCCAGCCGCACCGGACTCTCCATCGAGGACTTCCTCATCAAGGCCCGCGAGTCCGGGCTCGACACCATCCCCGGCACCGCCGCGGAGATCCTCGACGACGACGTGCGCTGGGTGCTCACCAAGGGCAAACTGCCCACCAGCGCTTGGATCGAGGTGGTCAGCACCGCCCACCGCGTGGGCATCCCGACCACCTCGACGATGATGTATGGCCACGTCGACAACCCTCGCCACTGGGTCGGGCACCTGCGCGTGCTCAGCAGGATCCAGGATCGCGCCACCGAGGGCGGCTACCAAGGCTTCACCGAGTTCGTTCCCCTGCCGTTCGTGCACCACTCCGCGCCGATCTACCTGGCCGGCGTCGCACGACCCGGCCCCTCGCATCGCGACAACCTCGCGGTGCACGCGATGGCCCGCATCATGCTGCACGGACGCATCTCCAACATCCAGACCAGCTGGGTCAAACTCGGCATCGAGGGCACCCGATCGATGCTCAACGCCGGCGCCAACGACCTCGGCGGAACCCTGATGGAAGAAACCATCTCCCGGATGGCCGGGTCCGAATATGGCTCCGCCAAGACGGTGGAGGAACTCGAGGACATCGGGTCTGGCATCGGTCGTCCGGTCGTTCAGCGCACCACCACCTACGGCCGCCCCTGACCCTCGGCGCATCGCACCAAAAACATCGCAGTACGACCCTTCCCAACGCGTTTCGACTGCCGCTACTGTCAAAAAGTCCCGGGGGCGGGGACTTTTTGTTGTCCGCCATAGAAACGTGGGGTTTTACGCATGAAACATGCATATTTCCGAGGGGCCGCGGTCACCGCGGTGGGATTTCTCGGCGCAACGGTCCTAGCGATCGCGCCCGCTCAAGCAACTTCTCCGTACACGTCCAACACCTTCGACAAGACGGGCGATCCGACGGCGTGCAGCGGGTTCAGCCAGACCGGCTCGTCCGGAGTGACGTCTGCTCCAGCAGAGACGACGATCACGGCCAACGCCGCCGCGCAGTCGACGTCGTGGTCCGGCAGCACGACGCAGGCAGACACGGCGACGCCTACGCCCAACACCCTCACCCAGACCTATTCGGCCAGCGGCACCGCCCAGTCGCGCTACAGCGGCTCGACGCCGACGTCCTTGCAACTGACCTTCAAGTCCAGCTACAAGGTGACCACCACGGGAGCGCCCCATTGCACGTTGAGCCCTGACTTCGGCGTCTCCAACAACTTCTCCTTCACGACGGCTCGGCCGCTGATCGCGACCCTGAGCTTCAGCAAGACCGGGACCAGCGCCGCGCTGGCGATCATCCAGAGCACAACCGGCCTGAACTCGCAGGGAGCCGGTCTGATCGGGATCAACGTCGCCGCACGCGGGTCCGAGACTGCCTACCTGCCCGCGGGCTCCTACACGGGCACGCTCCAAGGTGCGGTGAACCCGGTGAGTTTCGACGCGTCGACGGTCCCTAGCTCGGGCACCACCTACACCGGATCGGGCTCCATCAAGATGACATTCGCGGTGCCGGGTTCTGCCTCCTCTGGCCCGAGCGGCAAGGCCTCGACCTACGTGACGATGGGCCACTCCCTGTCGTGCTCGAGCCACAGCCTCCGCACGACCGTGACGAAGAACAGCACGTACTCGAGCAAGATCAGCAAGGTCGTCTACTCGGTCAACGGGCATGTGAAGAAGACGGTCTATGCCAAGTCGATCAAGCCGGGACTGGCGATCTCGGTGGGCAGCTTGTCGGCAACCGCGACCAACAAGATTGGCGTCACCGTCTACCTGAAGAACGGGACGCATGTCAGTGAGGCGGCTACCTACGTGCCCTGCAGCGTCTAGGTGATCCACCAAGATCGCCTGGGGCCACAGCGTGGTCCCAGGCGTTGTGGCGTTCAGGTCTTCCTTCCTCATTCCCCCGGGTCTACGGTCCATTCTTGGGGGCGAAGTGACATTCAAATGCACCACTT
>JBQCDC010000147.1:0-3136 GCA_051961575.1 Marmoricola sp. | reverse complement strand
CGCTGCCGCCTCCGACGATGATGTAGTCGTAACGCTCGAGCATGATCCCTCTCAGATCTCCGGGGTGAACCAGCCCGACGGGGCCGGTGCGAGGTTGGTCCAGATGTGCTTGGTCTCGCGGTATTCCTCGAGTCCGGCGAGGCCGAGCTCGCGCCCGGTGCCGGACTGCTTGAAGCCGCCCCACTCGGCCTGCGGCACGTACGGGTGGTAGTCGGTGATCCACACCGTGCCGAGCCGGAGACGGCTGGCGACCCGCTGGCCGCGGCCGGTGTCACTGGTCCAGACCGCTCCGGCGAGGCCGTAGATGGTGTCGTTGGCGAGCGCGACGGCTTCGTCCTCGGTGGCGAAGGTCTCGACCGTCAGCACCGGACCGAACGACTCGTCCTGGACGACGGACATGTCGCTGCGGCAGTCGTCGAGCACGGTCGGCAGGTAGTAGTAGCCGTCCTGGAGATCCGCGTCGGTGGGCTGTCCGCCGCCACAGCGGAGGACAGCACCCTCGGCCAGCCCGGCCTCGACATAGGCGGTGACCTTGGCCAGGTGGGCGGCGCTGGTCAGCGGACCGGTCTCAGCACGCGGGTCTTGCGGGCCGCCGAGGCGGATCTGCTGGGCGCGCTCGACGAGAGCGTTGACGAACTCGTCCTTGATGCTGTCCTCGACGAGAAGACGCGCGCCCGCCGAGCAGACCTGGCCCGAGTGCAGGAAGACTGCGGTGAGCGCGTTGTCGAGAGCGGCGTCCATGTCCGCGTCGGCGAAGACGATATTGGGGTTCTTGCCGCCGAGCTCGAGCGCGACCTTCTTGACGGTCCCGGCAGCGGTCGCCATCAGGTGCTTGCCGACCGCGAGGCTTCCGGTGAACGAGACCAGGTCGACGCGCGGGTCCTCCGCCAGTAGCGCACCCGCTGTCGGGCCGGCGCCCAGGATCAGGTTGCCGACGCCGGCCGGGAGCCCGGCCTCCTCAAGGATGCGCATCAGGTGGATCGCGGTGTGTGGGGTGATCTCGCTCGGCTTGAGGATGAAGGTGTTGCCGGCGGCCAGGCAGGGCGCGACCTTCCAGGAGGCCTGCAGCAGCGGGTAGTTCCAGGGAGCGATGAGTCCGCAGACGCCGACCGGCTCGTGAACCACGCGGCTCAGCACGTCGCTGCGGTTGGTGTCGACGATCCGTCCGGCCTCCTCGGCCGCGATCGTGCCGTAGTGGCGGAAGACGCCGACGACGTCCGCGACGTCGTACTCGGCCTCGACCAGGCGCTTGCCGGTGTCCATCGCCTCAGCGAGGGCGACCTTGTCGGCATCCCGCTCCAGCAGGTCGGCGACGCGGTGGAGCAGTGCGCCGCGCTCACGGGCCGGGGTCGTCGGCCAGGGGCCGTAGTGGAAGGCGCGGTGCGCGGCCTCGATGGCGGCGTCTGTGTCCACCGCCGTGGCCTCGTCCACCACACCGACCAGATGGCCGTCGGCAGGGCAGTGGATGGCGCGCGTCTGGCCCTCTCGAGCCGACACCCACACGCCGTCTACGTACAAGTCCGACATTTTCCGCGACCTCTCGTGTTGCTAATTACGCAACGCGATGCTTCTTCCGCAACGCATATAAGGAATATGTACGAGATGCAGGTCACACGTCAAGGGGTTGGACGTAACTTTGCGGTTCCATTCAGGTAACCGCTGCCGCTCCTAGTTGTGTCCCCACCAGCCGAGGCGATGAGAGATCTCACTGGCCGCGGCCACGAGTTCGGGAATCACCGCCGCCAGCCGCTCGTCGGTGAGTCAGAACGATGGGCCGGAGACGCTGATCGACGCGACGATCTCGTTGTGGACATTGCGGATCGGCGCCGCGACCGCGCTCAGGCCGACCTCGAGCTCGTTGTTGGCGAGCGCGTAGCCGACCTCGCGGACATGGGCGAGTTCGGTCGTGAGCACATCCCGGTCGGTGATGGTGCGTTCGGTGAGTCGGGGCAGGTCGACGACGGCGGCTCTCACTCCGTCCTCGGACAGTTCCGAGAGGAGGACCTTGCCGTTGCTGGTCGCGTGCAAGGGGATCCGCTGCCCGACCCAGTTGTGGGCCTGCAACCCCTCATTGCCGGCGACCTGGTCCACGTAGAGGGCGGCGGTGTCCGCGAGCACCGCGACGTTGATGGTCTCGCCGGTCGATTTCGCGAGTCGCCGACAGGCATCCCGGGCCTCGGTGACGACGTCGAGTCGGGCGGTCGTCGCACCGGCGAGGCGCAGGTTGCCGACGCCCAGCCGATACAGCCCGCGCTCGCCCAGCTGCTCGACCATGCGATGGGCTTCCAGGGTCGCCAGCAACCGGAAGGCGGTCGACTTGTGCACGCCGAGGTGAGCCGCGATCTCGGTGACGCCGGTATCGCCGCTGCGCGCGAGGATCTCCAGGATCGTCATCGCGCGGTCGACCGACTGCACGGTTCCGTTCGCCGCCTCGGCGACGGTCCCCTCGTCTGTATCAGCCATGGCTGAAGGCTAGACCTTGTGTTGCGCTATGCGCGGGATGAAGTGCTCAGCGGAACACGACAGTCCGGCTGCCGTTCAAGAGCACGCGGGTCTGCGAGTGCCAACGGACGGCGCGTGACAGCACCAGAGCCTCGACGTCGGCGCCTGCCGCAACCAGTTGCTCCGGAGTGAAGGTGTGGTCCACCCGCGCGACCTCCTGCTCGATGATCGGGCCCTCGTCGAGGTCGCCGGTCACGTAGTGAGCGGTCGCGCCGGTCAGCTTCACGCCACGCTCCCAGGCCTGGTGGTACGGCTTGGCACCCTTGAAGCTGGGCAGGAACGAGTGGTGGATGTTGATCGCCTTGCCACTCAGCTGATGGCACATGTCGTCGGAGAGGATCTGCATGTAGCGAGCGAGCACGACCAGGTCGATCTCCAACTCCTTCACCCGTTGCAGGATGCGGGCCTCGGCCATCGCCTTGGTATCCGGCGTGACCGGTACGTGCTCGAAGTCGATGCCGTAGGAGCGGACCATGTCCTCCGCGTCGGGGTGGTTGGAGATGACCAACGGCACCTCGATCTGCAGGTTCCCGGTGCTGGTGCGGAACAGCAGGTCGTTGAGGCAGTGCAGCTGCTTGGACACCATGATCAGGGTCCGGTACGGCGCCTTCGCCGACCACAGCTCATACGACAT
>JBQCDC010000146.1:0-4701 GCA_051961575.1 Marmoricola sp. | reverse complement strand
CCGATCAATCAGGCCGACCAGGCCGGCACGCTCGGGTTGTTCGACGGGACCCTGCTCGCCGGCTCGCGCGCGCTCGGGGTGCCGATCTCGCGTCGCGACGCCGACGATGTCATGCACATGTGGCGCTACGTGGGCTGGCTCATGGGGGTGCACGAGGACTTCCTCACGGACAACGAGCGCGAGCGGCAGAAGTGGAACATCCACATCCTGCTCGCCGCACCGGACCAGACGCAGGCCGGCCGCGACCTCGTCCGCGCGATCCTCGACGCCCAGTACCAGCGCGACTTCGAGCCGCTGTTCGGGTTCCTCGACCTGCCCGCCAAGGTGCGCGGCTTCTACGAGCGCGAGCGGATCCTGAGCATGCTCACGGTGTTCCTCGGAATTCGCAGCATGCGCGAACTCGGTCAGCCCGTCCGACCACCGTGGGCGTTCGCCCTGCGCTTCGCCAAGAACACCGTGCTGTACCGGGTCTACGGTCGCCTCCCCGGTGGTCGCGACCGACTCGTGCGACGCGGCAAGGCGACGCAACAGCGCATCCAGCGCTCGTACCTGGCCAGCCGTCCCGCCGATGTCGGCGAGCTCCCCGCCTAGCGCGAGCCACTTGTGCGATCAGCGGTTGAATTTCGCGATCGCCTTGAGGGCGGCCTCGGCCGCGGCGTACTCGGGCTCGCCCGGTCGATGTGCGGCCTTCGCCTTGGCCAGCGCCTGACCGGCTGCATAGAAGTTCGGGAACGCCGGCGCCGAAGGTTTGTGCTCGGATTGGGCCTTGGCCCACGCGATGCCCTCGCGCCAGGTCCGGTACGTGATCCCGCGCGGTCCGGTGTCCTTGCCGCCGCGACCGTTGAGCCCGAGCCCGTTGAACCCTGCCTTGTAGGCATCGATCTGATAGCGGGCCGGCGAGTTGTGCGGGCAGCCCATCAACACTCCGTGTTGGTGCTCGATGCCGCCCGTGCCGTCCCAATTCGGCGGACGGTGCCAGGAGATCCCGCCCATCTCACGAGAGACCCGGATCGCCTCGTCATCGAACTGGGCAAGGTCGTAGGCGCCACCCAAGCTGTGAGTGCCGGCGGAGGCCGCAGCGCCGCCAATGAGCTGGTAGATGTCGATCTGATGTTTGATGCGTCCCCGTCGCAGCAGTTCCGACTCATAGACCGGAAGCCATGCCGCCAAACACGGGCACGCGGGCCTACCCCTGAACATCACGACGTAACTCGGTGTTGTCATAGTGCACCCCCCGGTGACAAGTGACGGGTCGGCTAGGCCTCGGGGCCGGACAGCCTTCCGCCGCCCGCCATCGTCTGCGCGACACCTGCGATGCGGCTGGCCGGCTGGGCGGTCGGCTCGGGTAGGTCGACCGAGGAGAGCGCACCCGTGACCGACGATGTCGTCGTCGTGGTCGGCGTGCAGTCGACCGGACCCGACGGGGTTCCTCGCACGGGGCCGGCCTCGACCTTCGGCTTGCTGTTCGGCGGCACCGGGTAGGGCGTCGGCACCGAGGTGAAGGTTCCGGTGATCGCATCCACCGTCGCCTTGCACTGCAGGATCGTCTGGGTGAAGCCGAGCTCGCTCGTGGCCTTCAGCGTAGGCGGCGCCACGGTCGGGGCCGCGGCGAAGTTGAACGCCGAGGTCATGTCCCCGACCGTCTGCCGACGCCACGTCGTGAGGTTCGGAACCTCGACGCCGAAGCGGGTCTCCAGCAGACGCAGCTGCGAGGTGTGGTCGAAGGTCTCGGATGCGACCAGGCCGCCGCGCGAGTACGGCGAGATCACCAATCCGGGAACGCGGAAGCCGAGCCCGATCGGTCCGTTGATGCCGCTGGCCGTCTTCGGCAGCGGGTTCACCGTGAGCCATTCGCCGGGCGTGCCGGGTGGCGGAACCGGCGGCGCCACGTGGTCGAAGAAGCCACCGTTCTCGTCGTAGCTGATGATCAGCGCCGTCTTCTCCCATACCGCCGGGTTCTTGGTCAGCGCGTCCAGCACCTGAAGCAGCGTCACCGCTCCGTACGAGGGCGGCAGCGCCGGGTGCTCGCAGTTGAGCAGCGGCGGGATGATCCAGGAGACCTTGGGGAGCTTGTTGGCGTTGATGTCGGCGACGAAGTTCTGCGGATAGATGGGCAGCACACCGTTGGTGAGCAGCGCGGGGTTCGTCAGCGACTGCTTGAACGACGTCAGCATGCCGCTGAGCACGGCGGTCGAGACCACCGGAACCTGCTGCGAGGTGTAGATCTTCCACGACACCCCTGCTTCTTGCAGGTTCTCCGGCATCGTCCGCCAGCTGTACTTGGCCGTCGGGATCAACGTCGGGGTGTCGAGCAGCGGCCCGCCGTGCTGGCCGTCGGGGTCGATCGTGCCGCTGATCCAGTAGAGACGGTTCGGGTCCGTCGGACCCATGACCGAGCAGAAGTAGTGATCGCAGATGGTGAAGGCGTCAGCGAGCGCCCAGTGCACCGGGATGTCGGCGCGGGTGTAGTAGCCCATCGTGGCGGGACCGTTGCCCACACCCTCGCTGGCGAGGTGCACCGGCACCCACTTGTCCATCGCACCGTTGTTCCAGGCCTGGTGCTGCGGACCCCAGTTGTGCGTCGGGTCATTGATGCACTCACCGTCGAGGCTGGTGCCGTTGGTGGTGTTGAGCCGGAACGGCATCAGGTAGGAGCTCGGGTCGGCCTTGCCGGTCGCGGGGTTGTAGCCGAACTGGCGGATCGTGCCGTCGGCCGCCGCGTCGGCGAAGCCGCGCACGCCCGACATCGTGCCGAAGTAGTGATCGAAGGAGCGGTTCTCCATCATCAGGAAGACGAAGTGCTCGATGTCGTTGAGGCTGCCGGTGCCGCACGGATCGGCCGCATAGGCGCGCTCGAGGACAGGACCAGCCAGGCTGTTCAGAACGCCGATGCCGCCCGCCGCCGCCGCGAGCTTGACGAAGTCGCGCCTCTCGAGGCCGTCGAAGAATCCCACCGTTTACCTCCTCATGACCTAGAGGCCATCGCCCCCGCCTGGTTCGAGCGAACTCAAGCATCGGTTTGTGACCGTACGGGGTACGGGAGGTTTCTGGCTAGGGGTCGAGCGGGCTCAGCAGCGGGCCGAGTCGTCGGAGCTCCTCCATGTGGACCTCGGTGAGCTCACCCAGAACCGTCGAACCGTGCGTGGTGAGCTGTAGTCGCACGCGCCTCGAGTCCTCGGGGTCGCGGACGCGGGCCACCAGATCGAGCTCCTGGGCGCGGTCGATGAGCTCGGTTGCCGTGTGCGGCTTCACCAGCAGCGCGTCGGCGACCTCGCCCACGGTCGGCCCACCCTCGGTCTTGCTCCCCCGGATCGCCAACATCAACTGGTGCTGCCCATGCGTCAGCCCGTGCGCCTCAGCCGCCTCGCGACTCCACTGATCGAAGCGACGTAGCGCCGTCCGGAAACTGAGCAGGCGCTGATATTGGGCATCGGTTGCCACAGACTGACGATACTGCCCAGACGCGCTCTCGGAGTGCCTGTCGACGCCACTCATTAGGCTCGGGCGCATGTTGTCCTGGGACTGGCGCACGTCGATGCGCATCGCCGCCGCCACCCTCGGCACATCGCTCGTACTCGCGCTCGTGTTCGGCCTGGCGAGCCGCCCGGCCTCGGCCCACCTCCACTGGGGCTTCAAGACCACCCTCGCTTGGGTCGCATGGGTGTGGGAGTCGATCTTCGGGGTCAACGTCGTGGGCGGTATCAAGGCCAACGGATCCCTCACGTTCTTCGGCTCCGACATCAACGGTGGGTTATCCGGAAGCGCCGGGATCGGCGCGATGCCGCTGACCCTGACCGTCATCACCCTGCTGGTGGCAGCCATCGCCTTCCGGCGCGCCACTGCAACGTCGGTGAACGCCGTCTCGGCCCTGCTGCTGGGTGTGCGCGCCGCAGTGCTCACCGCCATCCCGCTCTTCGTGGTCTCCCTCTTCATCTCGCTCGGAGTGAGCGACGTGGCCCGCCTCTTCGGATCCAGCGCCGACGGCACGCTGCAGCAGTGGCAGGCATTGAAGGGCGACAAGTCGTTCTCGATCTCGTTGTCCTCCACCGACGCCTTCTTCGTCACCATCGCGCTGCTCGTCGCCGTCTTCGCGGGCGTGACCGTGCTGCGACGTGAGTGGTTCACAGGCCGCGGTTGGAACTCCGTCCAGCTTGCCCTCGCCGCGCCCGTGCGCGCCTTCGGGCGCCTGTCGATCGCCGTGGTGGTCGGCGGCCTGCTCTTCGAGCTGGTCACCTGGCTGGTGCGCTGGAACACCAGTTGGCCCAGCGGCGAGCACAGTCCGTCGCTGACAGCGCACCAGTGGGTGACAGCCTTCGCCGGCGCGATCGCCTACGGCGGCAACGCGGGCGCGATGGCCTTGGGGCTCGGGTCGCTCGGCAAGGTCGGCTACTCAGCGTCCGGGGGCGTCTCGGCCGGGCCCTTCGCGACGGCCCAGGGCCCACACGAGGATCACTGGATCGGCTGGTTCGCCGAGAGCCACCACCTGGCCTCGGGGATCTGGATCGCACTGCTGATCGCCCCGGCGATCCTGGTGTACGTGGCGCTGTCCGTCGCTCGCCAGCACGGCACCGACAGCCGTGCCGTGCTCACCAGCCTGGGCACCTGGCTGGTCTCACTCGTCGTCGCGATTCCGGTGCTGGCGGCCTTCGCGAACCTGTCGATCGGAGGCAGCGGAAACGTCGATACGGGCATCTTCGCGGG
>JBQCDC010000145.1:0-3410 GCA_051961575.1 Marmoricola sp. | reverse complement strand
CTGGTCGAGTTCCTGCGGCTGGAGAGCTCGGTGCAGGGACTGTGTCGCGAGACGACGCGCGACGTCACGATCCGCGACACCACGATCCCTGCGGGCGAGAAGGTGCTGATGCTCTACGCCGCGGCGAATCGTGACCCGCGCGAGTTCGGACCAACGGCCGACGAACTCGACATCCGACGCGAGGTCGGCCGCCACCTGGCCTTCAGTAGCGGACCGCACTTCTGCATCGGGAACCACCTGGCGCGCTTGCAGGCACGGGTGGCGCTTGAGGAACTGCTGGCGGTGGTTCCGCAGATCGCAGTCGATGCGAGCGCGGGGACGCGACAGCCGTCGGTGTTCGTGCGGGGGTGGGAGTCACTGCCGATCGCTGCGAGGTGAGGACTTCGTCCACACCGACATGCTGCGGGCTCGCTAAGACTCAGCTCTTCGCCCTGGTGAGGAACGCCGTCATCGCCTCACGGGCACCATCGCTGGCGAAGAGCCGCGAGCTGAGAGCCGCCATCTCCTGGCCATGTGCATCGATGCCGTTCAGCAGCTCTCGGGCCAACAGGGCCTTTGTCTCCGCGAGGCCCTGCGGGTGCGCCTGCATCAGGTCGGCGCAGGTCTGGGCGACCGCTTCGTCGAGGCCATCCGCCGGAACGCTGCGGGTCACCAGCCCCATGTCCGCCGCCTCATTCGCGTTGAAGGTCCGGCCACTCAGGAAGGTGTCACTCGCGGCCCGGCTCGTGAGTCGCGGCAGCACGGTCAGGCTGATCATCGCCGGCGCCAGGCCGAGTCTCGACTCGGTGAAGGCGAAGGTGACGTCGTCACCGCAGAGCGCGATGTCCGCCGCAGCGACGATGCCGAGTCCACCGGCTCGCACCGGCCCGCCGAGCCGAACGACCACCGGCTTCGGGTGCGCGACGATCCCGCGCATGATCCCGATGATCCCGGCTGCTGCGTCTTCCATGGACACGGTCGCGGCCTCGGAGAGGTCGGCGCCCGAGCAGAAGACCCGATCGGCGCTGCGCAGCACCGCAACGCGCGAGTCGTCGCTCGCCGACTCCTCGATGCGCCCGATCAGCTCGGTGACGAGCTGACGGCTCAGCGCGTTGCGGTTGTGCGGCGAGTCGAGGGTGATCGTGCCGATACCGTCGACGACTTCGTAGTGGACCAGTTCAGACATGGGTGCGCTCCTAGTGTTGGTCTCGACCCTCTCGTTAGTACGACTTGGGGAGTCCGAGGCTGTGCATCGCGATGAAGTTGAGGATCATCTCGCGCGACACGGGGGCGATCCGGCCCAGGCGAGCGGCGACGAGCTGGTTGCCGAGGCCGAGCTCGGTGGTCAGGCCGCTTCCGCCGTGGGTCTGCACCGCGACATCGAGCGCGTTGCACGCGATCTCGCCGCCAGCGTACTTGGCCATGTTGGCGTACTCACCGGCGGCGAAGTCGTCACCGGCGTCGTAGAGCGCGGCGGCCTTCTGGACCAGCAAGCGGGCCTGCTCGAGCTCGATCTTCACCTTGGCCAGCGGGTGCGCGATGCCCTGGTGGGTGCCGATGACGTCCTTCCAGACCTGGCGGGTCTTGGCGTAGTCGACAGCCTTCTCCAGGGCGTACCGAGCCTGCCCGCAGGTCATCGCGGCGCCCATGATGCGCTCCGGGTTGAGGCCCGCGAACAGCTGCCAGAGGCCGCCGTCCTCGTCGCCGACCAGCGCGTCGGCAGGAAGCCGCACGTCGTCAATGAAGAGCGTGAACTGCTTCTCCGGCGCGACGAAGTCCATCGGGATGTGCTGAGCCTCGAGACCCTCGAAGCCGGTCGGCATCATGAAGAGGGCAGGCTTCAGCTTGCCCGTCTTCGCGTCCGCAGTCCGCGCGACCACGAGGATGACGTCAGCCTCGTCGACGCCGGAGATGAACGTCTTCTGGCCCTTGATCACCCAGGTGTCGCCGTCGCGGGTCGCCGTGGTGGTGATCTGGTGGCTGTTGGAACCGGCGTCGGGCTCGGTGATCGCGAAGGCGGCGACGGTCTCTCCGCTGGCGATGCCGGGCAGCCACTTCTTCTTCTGGTCCTCGGTGCCGCATCGGGTGATGATCGAGCCGACGATCGCCGGGCTGACCACCATCATGAGCAGCGGCGAACCGGCCGCGGACGCCTCCTCGAGGACTGCCGCGAGGTCACCCATGCCGCCGCCACCGCCGCCGTACTCCTCGGGGATGTTCACACCGAGGAAGCCGTGCTTGCCGTAGTCGAGCCACATGTCGGTGGTCTTCTCGCCAGCTTTGATCCGCTCGGCCATGTACTGGTAGCCGTACCTCGACGCGAGACCCTTCACCGCCTCGCGCAGAGCGAGACGCTCGTCGGACTCCACAAACGCGTTCATGCTTGTTCCTCTTCTTCATCGTTGGTTGAGCCTGACGAAACCACGGCGAGTACCGAGCCGGCTTCTACTTGCTGTCCTTCAATTGCGTTGAGCTCGGCAAGCACGCCCGCATGCGGCGCCGAGATCGTGTGCTGCATCTTCATGGCCTCCATCACCAGGATGGGCTGGCCCTCTTCGACGACATCCCCGACCGCCCCTCTGATCGCGACGACCGATCCCGGCATGGGCGCCAGGAGAGATCCGGCCGCGACCTGCAGCCTCGGGTCGACGAAGCGCGCCTTGCGCTTGAGCGCGACGTGCCCGAGCGAGGAGTCCACATCGACCTGATCGCCGACGACGCTCACCGCGAAGTCGCGTCGGACGCCGTCCACTTCGAGGGTGACGTCGGTCGACGATGCGTCCACGACCGTGACATTCTCGAGATCCGCCGAAGTGAAGCCGCGGCCGCCATACCAGCGCACGTCGAGCTCCTCGTCGCCGCGCAGGTACGTAGTCACCTGGGGTTGAGCCACGACGTTGCGGAATCCGGCAGGAATCCGCGACTGGACCTTGGCCGATCCTTGCGCTGCCACCGCACCCGCGATCGCAGCCGCGAATGCGCTCAACGCAAGGGCTTGCGGGCCTCCGGGGGCTGCACCGAGTGCCTCGATGTCCGCGCCGTCGAGCCAGGTGGTGTGCATCGTCGCGTCCATGACGACCGGGTCGCGCAACAGGTTCACCAGGAAGTCGCGGTTGGTCTTGAGGCCGTGGATCCGTGCCTTCGCGAGCGCGCCCGCCAGTCGCCGAAGAGCCTCCTCGCGCGTCGGCGCCCACACGATCACCTTGGCGATCATGGCGTCGTAGAACGTGCCGATCTCGTCCCCCGCGCCGACACCCGAATCGAGGCGAACACCCGGAACCTGCGGATTGGTGAATTCGGCGACGACGCCCGGAATGTCGAACGCGGTAATGCGACCGCTTTGCGGTTGATAGCCCGCTGCGGGATCTTCGGCATAGAGCCGCACTTCAATCGCGTGCCCGGACGGTTCGGGGGGTCCTGCGGGTGCCCCT
>JBQCDC010000144.1:0-9748 GCA_051961575.1 Marmoricola sp. | reverse complement strand
GCCGGCGTGCAGAACCCGCTGTTCTTCCGCGAGAACTCGGCGATGCTCTTCGGTGACGCCAAGGACCGCGTGGAAGACATCCTGCGCAACCTGTAGCAGAGCTCCCGAGAGGGCGGGTAAGGCTTCGGCCTTGCCCGCCCTTTTTGCTTAGATGAGCGCGGGCATCACGAACTTGGCCGGCCAGAGGAAGATCTCGAAGACGAACGACAGCGGGACCATCACGCCTGAGACCTGGACCCGGCCGCTCGAGTCGATGATCGCGAAGGCCAGGCCCGTGATGAGGTAGGCCACCACGCCCGCCATCACCAGATAGACGGCCCAGTCGGGCGCGCGCCAAGGCATCACCTCCTCGGGCGCGGGCGCATCGGACTGCCATTCGTAGTGCTGCATGGCGAGGCCTCCGCGCGGTCATTTTCGCACCGCCGAAACCCTCAAGAAAACATGAGATGTCCCTCACGATAGATTTGAGGTTTCCCTCATGTTCTGGTGTCATTGTTCGCGTGACCAGTGAAGCCGTTGACGCCTCCCGTACCTCCCCCGACACCGCTCGTGTGGACGAGATCGTCCGCTCCAAGCGCCTCCTCGACCGGCTCGCCGCCGGTACCCCGTACGCCGTCGTGTTCGGTGGCCAGGGCGCCGACTGGCTGCCTGCCCTGTCGGAGCTGATCCGGATCCACCGCCTGGATCTGTGCGATGTGGTCTCCGGTGCCGAGCAGCGCCTCGCACCGGTGTCCGCCGAGTTGGCGGGCACGCCTGCGTTCATGCCACTGGTCTGGGTGGACGCGCACGCCGCGTCCGAGTCCGAGTCCGTCGAGGTCGACGAGCCGGTCGCGCTCCCCGATCTTCTTGCCCCGGCGCAGTCGCTGCCCGGCGTCCTCCTCACGCAACTCGCTGCCCTTCGGTCGTTGCGCGTCCTGGGCCTCGATGCCCACGGCGCTGTCAGCGCGATCGGTCACTCCCAGGGACAGCTCGCCGTCGAGGTCTTGAACGGACTCGAGGAGGCCGACGCGCTCGCCCTCGCCCGTCTGATCGGTGCGGCGGTCACCCGCATCGCTCCGGAGCTGGGTCTGGCTGGCGACACCATGCTGCACGTGGCGGCGCCGGTCGCCGACGTGCAGGCCGTCATCGACACCCTGCCCGCCTCGAGCCGACTGGTCATCCGGGTTCGGAACGGTCGTCGTAGTTGCGTGGTCAGCGGCACCTCCGTCGGGCTGGATCGCCTCCGTGGTGCGCTCGACGATGACATCGCCACCGACCAGGTGCGAGCACAGGCCGCGTTCCACCACCCCGAGCTGGTCAAGGCCGTCGACCTCGTTGAGGCGTGGGCGGCGAAGTGCGGCCTCGACGCCGCAGTCGCCCGCCGGGTTGCGAGCGCGGTCCTGGTCGACGAGGTCGACTGGCCGGCTCAGGTCGGCGCCGCGGTCGCGGCCGGCGCTCGCTGGCTCCTCGACCTTGGTCCATCGGACCTGGCCTCGGGCTTCACCGCTCCGCTCGCCGAGGCCCATGGTCTCGGCGTCATCGCTCCGACCACGGCCAAGGGGCTCCGCGCGCTCACCGTGGTCGGCGCCGCCCCGCGCCGCTCGGTCCCGTGGGCCTCGTATGCACCCCAGGCGATCCGCACACCTGACGGCCGGTTGCGCGCCCAGACCCGCTTCACGCAGCTGACCGGTCGCTCCCCCATCCTCTTGGCCGGCATGACACCGACGACCGTGGATCCGGCGATCGTCGCCGCCGCCGCCAACGCCGGTCACTGGGCCGAGCTCGCCGGCGGCGGCCAGGTCAGCGAGCCGATCTTCGCCGAGAACATCGCCCGTCTGGGTGCCCTGCTGGACGACGGCCGCACGGCGGCCTTCAACGCGCTCTACCTCGACCCGTACCTGTGGCGTCTGCAGCTGGGCGGCCAGCGGCTCGTGCAACGCGCGCGCACCGCCGGCGCGGCCATCGACGCCGTGATCGTGACGGCTGGCGTTCCTGAGTTGGACGAGGCCGTTCGCCTGGTCGAGGAACTGCGCGGTCTCGGCATCGAGCACGTTGTGTTCAAGCCCGGCACGGTCGCGCAGATCAAGTCGGTTCTCGCCATCGCTGACGCCGTGGCGCCGACGCCGCTCATCATGCAGATCGAGGGCGGCAAGGCCGGAGGTCACCACTCGTGGGAGGACCTCGACGACCTGCTGCTCGCGACCTACGCGCGGCTGCGTCGTCGCGAGAACCTCGTCGTCTGCGTTGGCGGTGGCATCGGAACGCCCGCCGACGCCGCGCGCTACATCACCGGTGACTGGGCCAAGGCCTACGGCGAGCCCGCGATGCCGTTGGACGGCGTACTGGTCGGAACCGCGGCGATGGCCTGCCTCGAGGCGACCACCTCGCCCCAGGTGAAGCAGCTCCTGGTCGACACTCCCGGAACGCCCGCTTGGGTGCGCGCTGGTGAGGTCTCGGGCGGCGTGACCTCGGGTCGCAGCCAGCTGGGCGCCGACATCCACGAGGTCGACAACGCAGCCGCCCGGACCGGACGCCTGCTCGACGAGGTCGCCGGCGATGCTGCGGCCGTCGCCGAGCGTCGCGACGAGATCGTGGCCGCGCTCGCTCAGACCGCCAAGCCCTACTTCGGCGACGCCGACTCCATGACCTATGCGGCATGGCTCGCACGCTTCCTCGAGTTGGCCGGTTCGCCTGCGTGGCTCGACGTTTCTCTGCGCGACCGCTTCCACGCAATGCTGCAGCGGGCCGAGGCGCGGTTGGCTGAGGCCGACCACGGTCTGATCCCGACGCTGTTCAAGTCCGCTGAGTCCGTCAAGGACGGCGCGGTTGCTCTCGCCGCGCTCATCGCCGCGTATCCGACGGCCGAGGACGTCGTCCTTCACCCCGCCGACGTCGCGTTCTTCGTCGAGGTGTGCGGACGCGTCGGCAAGCCCGTGCCGTTCGTGCCGGTCATCGACGCCAACGTGCGCAAGTACTACCGCTCTGACTCGCTGTGGCAGGCCCACGACGAGCGCTACCCGGCCGACTCCGTCTGCGTCATCCCGGGTCCGGTGTCAGTGGCCGGCATCACCGTCGCCGACGAGCCGATCGCCGAACTTCTCGACCGCTTCGAAGACGCCGTCGTGTCGGCCGCCATGAACGAGGACTCGCTGGCCGTCGAGGTTTCCGGCCGTCGTGTCTCGCCGCTTGCCGACGGCGCACTCGGGTTGGTGCTCGCCGCGCCCGACGCGGTCTGGGCGGGTCGGACTGTCATCAATCCAGTGCGTCGCTTGGGCGACGACTGGCGTGTGCTCGAGGCCGGCGTTGCCGAGCACGTCAGCACGGGCGCCACGCTCACCGAGTCCGGCGACCGCGTCGAGCTGCGGATTCCGCTGGGCGCCGAGGCACTGGTGCTCACTCTGGTTGCCGGCGACGACGTCGCCACCGGCGCCGCCCCCGTCGTGGAGAACCCCGCCGACTCGATGCGGACGCTCATGCGCATCGCGGCCGGAGCCTCGGCCGGTACCGCCGAGCCGTCACTTCTCACCCGTGACCCGTCACTTGTCACGGTCGACCCGTCAGTTGTTGCGGCTCATGCCGCCGCGACGGCCGTGAGCGGACTTCGCGCCGACGTCCTCCCGGATGTCGTGGTCGGGCTGGCTTGGCCGGCGGTGTTCGGCGCTCTCGCCGAACGCGATGACGTCGTCGAGGGAATGCTCGACCTCGTTCACTTGGATCACGCGATCACTACTGACGGTTCGAGCGTGACAAGTGACGGTTCGGCGGAGATCGTCGACGTCGCCGACACCGAGGTCGGGCGCGTGGTGACCGTCGAGGTCGCCGTCGGATCCGCGAAGCTCATCGAGCGATTCGCCATCCGTGGCCGTATCGGAACGACCGCCCTCGCCGATCCGGTCGTCGCCGGCGGCGCCGCCGAGTTCGAGTCGACCGCGCGCCGCACTCGTGCTCGTGCGACGGTGACCGCGCCGCAGAGCATGGCCGCCTTCGCCGCCGCCACGGGCGACTACAACCCGATCCACACGAGCATTGCCGCCGCATCGCTCGCCGGCCTCGGCGGACCGATCGTTCACGGCATGTGGCTCTCGGCCACAGCCCAGCGCGTACTCGTCGAGGAGACCGGCCGCACCATCAGGGGCTGGACCGCCCGTTTCCTCGCGCCCGTGCGTCCCGGCGCCTCTGTCGACTTCCGTTGCGTCCGCACCGGCGTCGTCGAGGGTGACGAGATCGTCGAGATCCAGGCCGTCGTCGTCGACGACGAGGGCTCGACGTTGGTCATGGCGGCGACCGCTCGCCTCGCTGCCCCGCGTACCGCCTACGTCTTCCCCGGCCAGGGCATCCAACGCCAGGGCATGGGCATGGACGGCTACACCCGCAGCGTCGCTGCCCGCGAGATCTGGGACCGCGCCGACAAGCACACCCGCTCTGTCCTCGGCTTCTCGGTGCTGCGCGTCGTGCGCGAGAACCCGACCGAGATGCTCGTGGACGGCACCTGGCACCGCCACCCCGACGGCGTCCTCTTCCTGACGCAGTTCACCCAGGTCGCCATGGCGGTGCTCGCCGCCGCGCAGATGGCCGAACTGATCGAGGCCGGGGTCGCCGGCGAGGACGCGATCATCGCCGGTCACTCGGTCGGCGAGTACAACGCACTGGCCGCGGTCTCGGACGTCCTCTCCCTCGAGGCCGTCGTCGAGATCGTGTTCCGCCGCGGCTCGGTCATGCACACCTTGGTCCCCCGCGATGAGAAGGGCCGCAGCAACTACCGCCTCGCGGCGATCCGTCCTGCTCAGTGCGGCATCGCCGATGACGAGGTCGTCTCGTTCGTCGAGTCGGTCGCCGAATCCACCGGCGAGTTCCTACAGATCGCCAACCTCAACCTCCGCGGTTCGCAGTACGCCATCGCCGGCACGGTCGCCGGTCTGGACGCGCTCGAGGCCGAGATCGAGCGCCGTCGTGCGGCGTTCGGCGGCAAGGGCGCGTTCATCCTGGTGCCGGGCATCGATGTGCCGTTCCACTCGCGCGTTCTGGCCGGTGGTGTCGATGACTTCCGCGCCAAGCTCGAGGAACTGCTTCCGGCCGAGGTCGATCCGGCGATCCTGCTCGGCCGCTACGTGCCGAACCTGGTCGCACGTCCGTTCGCACTCGACGTTCCGTTCCTCGAGTCGATCCTCGAGGTCGCCCCGAGCGAGCAGATCCGGTCGGTGCTGGCCGACTTCGACGCGTGGGCTTCGCGGCCCGCTTCGCTGTGCCGCGTCGTTCTGATCGAGTTGCTCGCCTGGCAGTTCGCCAGCCCGGTGCGCTGGATCGAGACCCAGGACCTTCTGTTCGCGGACGTTGCCGACGGCGGCCTGGGCGTCACTCGCCTGGTCGAAGTGGGCGTCGGTTCCGCACCGACGCTGGCCAACCTGGCGTCGCAGACGCTGAAGCTGCCCGAGGTTCGTCGCACGCTCTCGGGTCCCGTTGAGGTCCTCAATGTCGAGCGCGACGCCACCGTGGTCTTCGCTCGTGACGAGGACCTTGCGGAGCCGGAGGTTGAGGAGGGCGAAGCCCGTCACGAAACCTCCACCTCCGATCTCGTGACGCCGACTGCGTCGGCTCCTCAATCTCCGACCGGACCGAGGACGACCGAGGTCGCCGACCTCGCCTTCACCGCGGCGGACGCCACCCGCCTACTGCTGGCCTGGTGGACCAAGATCCGCCTCGACCAGCTTGGCGACGCCGACAGCATCGAGTCGCTGACCGACGGCGCCTCTTCGCGACGCAACCAGTTGCTCGTCGACCTCGGTGGCGAGTTGTCGCTGGGCGCGATCGACGGTGCCGCCGAGGCTCCGGTCGCCGCACTGAGCAGTCAGGTCACCGGCCTGGCCCGCGGCTACAAGGCCTTCGGTCCGGTCCTGTCGACCGCGATCGGCGACCACCTGAAGAAGGTGCTTGGTCCGGTGGGCGCTCGCCAATCGACGATCACCGACCGCGTGACCGGAACGTGGCAGCTCGGTCCCGGCTGGGCGAACCACGTGGTCGCCGAGGTCGCCGCGGCGACGCGCGACGGCGCGAGCGTGCGCGGTGGCGACCTTGCCGATGGTCCGGCACCCAAGTCGGCCGCTGACCTTGAGGCCACCATCGACCGCGCCGTTCAGACCGTCGCATCGCGTCGTGGCATCAGCGTGGCCATCCCGGCTGCCGAGGCCTCGCCGGTCGTCGACGCTGCCGCGGCCGCGGCACTCACCGGCAACATCACCTCCGCCCTCGTCGAATCGGCCCGCGTTGTCTTGTCGCAACTCGATGGTTTCGTGACGACCGCTGACGCGGTCTCCTCAACCTCCGACGAGGCGCAGGCTGTTGTTGAGCGGGTCGAGGCCGAGCTGGGCTCGGACTGGATGAAGCTGACCGCTCCGGCGTTCGACGCTCGTCGTGCCGTGCTGCTCGACGACCGCTGGGCGAGCGCGCGCGCCGACCTGGCTCGTCTCGCCGCTGGCGAGGAACTGACGCTCAACCTGACGGGCGCCGGGAAGGCCGTCGCCGCGCAGGCGCGTTGGTACGGGTTCGAGGACCTGGCGAAGCTGGCCGAGACCGAGGCAGTCGGCGCCTACGCCGACGAGGTCGCCATCGTCACCGGCGCCGGGCCGAACTCGATCGCCGAGGCCGTGGTCACCAAGCTGCTTGCCGGTGGAGCGACCGTCGTCGCGACGACCTCCAGCTTGAGCGCGACGCGACTCGCCCACTTCCGTGAGCTCTACGCGGCTCACGCGGCCATCGGTGCGGCTCTCTGGGTGGTCCCGGCCAATATGGCCTCCTACACCGACGTCGACGCCCTCGTCGAATGGGTCACCCACGAGCAGACCCGCCGCCTCGGCCCGAAGACCGAGGTCATCAAGCCGGCGCTGCACCCGACGCTCCTCTTCCCCTTCGCTGCCGGCCCCGTCGCGGGCGACCTCGGTGAAGCCGGTGTCGAGGGCCAGGCGCGCATCCTGCTGTGGTCGGTCGAGCGACTGATCGCCGCCACGTGGGGCGAGCAGAAGCTGCACGTCGTGCTCCCGGGCTCGCCGAACCGCGGCCTCTTCGGCGGCGACGGCGCCTACGGCGAGACCAAGGCAGCGCTCGATGCCGTCGTGACCAAATGGCACGTGGAGCCGTGGGCTTCGCGCGTCACGCTCGCTCACGCCGTGATCGGGTGGGTCGCGGGCACCGGCCTCATGGGTGGCAACGACCCGCTGGTCGCGGCGGCCGAAGCGGCCGGCGTCCGCGTGTGGAGCCCGGACGAGATGGCCGACCAGCTGCTCGCCCTCTGCTCGCCCGAGTCGCGCGCGAGCGCCGCTGAGGCCCCGCTGACCCTCGACCTCGCCGAAGGCCTGGCCGACGTCAATCTCAAGGAGCTCGCCAAGGGCCTGACGATGCCGAAGGCCGAGAAGGCGGAGGAGACGGGCATCCCCGCCCTCCCGCCATCGCCGGCTCAGCTGAAGACCGTGACGGCCCCCAAGGTCGAGAAGGCGCCCATCGCCCTCGAGGACATGGTGGTCATCGTGGGCGCCGGCGAGCTCGGCCCCTGGGGTTCGTCGCGCACCCGCTTCGAGGCCGAGATCGATGGCCTTTCGGCCGCCGGTGTTCTCGAGCTCGCCTGGTCGACCGGGCTGGTCCGTTGGGACGACCAGGCCAAGAACTGGTACGACGTCGAGTCCGGCGACAAGGTCGAGGAGCACGAGATCCGCGACCGCTATCACGACACCGTGATCGCGCGCTGCGGTGTGCGTGAGTACGGCGACGACGGTCGCCTCGAGGACGGCTCAGCTCCCCTGCTCGTCGGCGTCTACCTGGACAAGGACATGACGTTCAGCGTCGACACCGAGGCCGAGGCACGCGCCTTCCAGCAGGCCGACGCGACGACGGTGATCGCACCGACCGAGGACGGTTGGAACGTGACGCGCAAGGCCGGCACCGAGATCCGCGTGCCGCGTCGCCTCAACCTGACTCGCACCGTGGGCGGCCAGATCCCGACCGGCTTCGACCCCGCGGTCTGGGGCATCCCGGCCGAGATGATCGAGTCGGTCGACCGCCTGGCCCTCTACAACCTGGTCTGCACGGTCGACGCGTTCCTCGGAAGCGGCTTCACGCCAGCCGAGCTCATGCGCTGGATCCACCCGGCGCGCGTAGCCAACACGCAGGGCACCGGCATGGGCGGCATGACGTCGATGCAGTCGCTCTACCTGGACACGCTGCTCGGCGAATCGGTCGCCAACGACCTCCTCCAGGAGGCGCTGCCCAACGTCGTCGCCGCGCACGTCATGCAGACCTACGTCGGCGGCTACGGCGCGATGGTCCACCCGGTCGCAGCCTGCGCCACGACCGCGGTCTCGATCGAGGAGGGCGTCGACAAGATCAAGCTCGGCAAGGCGGACTTCGTGGTCGCCGGCGGTTTCGATGACCTCAGCAACGAGGGCATCATCGGCTTCGGCGCGATGTCGGCCACCGCAGACACCGCGGACATGCGCGCCCAAGGCATCGAGGACTCGAAGTTCAGCCGCGCGAACGACCGTCGTCGTGGTGGATTCGTCGAGGGCCAGGGTGGCGGCACGATCCTTCTCGCTCGTGGCGACGTTGCGGCGACGATGGGTCTGCCGGTGCTGGGTGTGGTCGCCTACGCGGCCTCCTTCGCCGACGGCATCCACTCCTCGATTCCGGCGCCCGGCCTGGGTGCCCTCGCAGCAGGCCTCGGCCGCACCGAGTCGCCGCTCGCCAAGGCGCTCAAGAGCCATGGCCTGACCGCCGACGACATCGCCGTGGTCAGCAAGCACGACACCTCGACGGCTGCCAACGACCCGAACGAGTCGGAGCTGCACGAGCGGTTGGCAAGCGCGATCGGCCGCAGCGAGGGCAACCCGCTGCACGTGATCTCGCAGAAGTCGCTGACCGGTCACGCGAAGGGCGGCGCCGCGGCCTTCCAGGTGATCGGCCTGACGCAGGTGCTGCGCGACGGCGTGATCCCGGCGAACCGTAGTCTCGACTGTGTGGACCCGGCCCTGGAGGAGTACCCGCACCTGGTGTGGCACCGTCAGCCGCTGGCCGTCGGTCCGCTCAAGGCAGGTCTGGTGACCAGTCTCGGGTTCGGTCACGTCGCCGGTCTGCTCGCGATCGCCCACCCCGAGGTGTTCGTGGCCGCGCTGCCCGACGCCGATGCGTGGCGCGAAGCCGCTCGCAAGCGTCAGGTCGAGGGCGGCCTCCGGTTGGCCCGCACGATGCTGGGCGAGCCCGGGTTCGTCCGTCGCTCGGACCGCCGTCTCGGCGAGGACCAGCCGCGCGAGCTCGAGGCCACGCTTCTGCTCGACACCGAGGCTCGCCTCGGCGACGACGGGATCTTCGCTTGCCAGTAAGAGGAATCGGTGTGGACCTGGTCCACGTCCCGAGCTTCGCGGAGCAACTCGGGCTACCCGGCTCGCGGTTCAGCTCGGTGTTCTCGGTCGGCGAGCGCGCGGATGCCGTCGCGCGCTCGCTGGATCCCACCCAGGCGGCCTCCTACTGGGCGGCCCGCTGGGCAGCGCGCGAGGCTGTGATCAAGGCGTGGTCCGCCACGATGTTCGGCGGACCGCCCCCTTATGGCGACGAGGTGCTCGCCCAGATCGAGGTCGCCTGCGATGCCTGGGGACGGCCTCGGTTGATGTTCCGCGGAGAGGTAGCCGAAGCGCTGGAGGACTACGACGCCTCGCTGTCGATCAGTCATGACGGCGACTATGCGATCGCCTACGTGGTGCTGTCCGAGTAGACGCCACGGTTGCAATCC
>JBQCDC010000143.1:0-8064 GCA_051961575.1 Marmoricola sp. | reverse complement strand
GACGCCGTGACCAGGTTGCGGGCGGCGTGATCCACGTTGTCGTTGCCGAGGAGCTCGCCGATCTGGTCGTCGGTCAGCACTCCGCAGCAACCGTCGGAGCAGAACAGCAGGCGGTCGCCGGGCTGAAGAGCGTGGGTGCTGGTGTCGGGGTTGGGCTCGTGGACGCCGTCCACCGCCCGGAGGATCAGGTTGCGGTTGGGGTGGATGCGCGCCTCGTCCTCGGTGATGCGGCCCTCGTCCACGAGGCTCTGCACGAAGCTGTGGTCGCGCGTCAGCGCCTGGATTTGGCCACCGCGCAGCAGGTAGGCACGGCTGTCACCCACGTGCGCGACCACGAGTTCCGAGCCGTCGAAGAGTCCGGCCACCACGGTGGTGCTGGTGCCGTCGATGTCGGGGCTGTCGGCGACCAGGTCGCTGATCCGACTGTGCGCGAGGGCGATCCCACCGACGAGGGTCTCGACCCCGCCCTCCTCGTGCTCGTGCGTGTCGAGGATGCGCATCTGCTGCACGGTGGCCGAGCTCGCCACGTCACCGCGAGCGGCACCGCCGACGCCGTCGGCGACCATCAACAGATTCGGACCCGCGTATCCCGAGTCCTGGTTGTCCTTGCGTACGCGTCCGACATCGGACAGCGCCGAAAAGCGCAGAGAGAGCGTCACTTGCGCAGCTCCAGCACGGTCTTGCCGATGCGGATCTGGGAGCCGGCGCTGACCACCGTCGGCTGGGTCAGGCGACGGGTGCCGAGGTAGGTGCCGTTGGTGGAGCCGAGGTCCTCGACGAACCACTGGTCGCCCGAGCGCACGATGCGGGCGTGCCGCGTCGAGGCGTAGTCGTCCTCCAGACGGATGGCCGCATCGGGTCCACGCCCGATCAGGAGCGGCGCGGCCGACAGTGCCACCGAGCGACCGGCGCCGCTGCCGTCGAGGATGAAGACGTGCGTGGGCTCACCGCGCCGCGGCTTGGACGGCTTGGCTGGCTTGGCCGGCGGACGGGCTCCGCCACGGTTCCGAGCGGGCTGCCGCGCGATCCTGGTGCCGAACATGTCGGAGCGGATCACCAGCACGGTGCCGAGGATGAAGATCCACAGCAGGGCGAGGTACCCGAACCGAATCAGGATCAGCGACAGCGACGACATCTCAGTAGCCCCCGGGGTAGGGCTGCGAGGGCTGCGCGGTGACGTGGAAGGTCATGGTCGTGTTGCCGGCGCGGATGATGGACCCGTCGGCCAGACCCGCCTCCACCGTGCGGCGGCCGTTCACGAGGATTCCGTTGGTGCTGCCGAGGTCGTGGACGCTGGCGCGGGTTCCCTCCGAGGTCTGCGCGATGCGGATCTCGAAGTGCCGGCGGGAGACGCCGGGGTCGTCGATGCGCACGTCGGCGTCGGTTCCGCGACCGACGACCACGCCCGGGGGCGACAGCGTGACGCGGTCGCCGTTGATGTCGAGGTAGGCCGCGGCCGACCGGATCTGAGTCTCGGAGGCACGCACGGGAGCGCCGTGCTGGCTCACCGGCGACAGCGACTGGCTGCGCACGCGGAAGCGGCCGGTGGTCAGTCCGTCGCCGTGCACGAAGTCGATCGCGACCGGTCCGGTGAAGGTGTACCCCTGCTTGGTGGCGTGCTCCTGGAGCTGCTCGATCAACTCGACCCGCAGTTGTCCGCTGATCGGCATGATCCGCTCGTGGTCGGAGTCGGAGAGCTCGACCACGAAATCGTTCGGCGCGAGCCGACGGGCGCGACTGAGGATCTGCGCCGAGTTGTCGACCTCACGGACGAGTGCGGCGGCGATCTCGACAGGCTGGACGGCGCTGCGGAACATGCGCGCGAAGCCGCCCTGGACGGACCCTTCGAGTCGTCGCTCGAACCGTTCTACGAAGCCCACGCGCACCTCCATTCCGTTCGTGACCGTGGTTGCGGCTGCACCAGGGCAGCCTGTGGACACATCTGTGCTGTGCCGATGGTATCGGGATGCCCTGAGTGTGGTTTTGGGAACGTAGGCGGGGGTGGGATAGCCTGTCTCCCGCTTCAAGCGCGAGTGGCGGAACGGCAGACGCGCTGGCTTCAGGTGCCAGTGTCCGAAAGGGCGTGGGGGTTCAAATCCCCCCTCGCGCACGCGAAGAGTAGGGCCTCGGGGATTGTCCTCCGGGGCCCTGTCGCTTTTGAGGGCTGCTCACGGCGGGTGATTGGATGAGAAAGATGCCTACCTGTCCCAACGGCCACGATGTGGCGGAGTCGGTGGCGTTCTGTCATGAGTGCGGCGCACAGGTCGTCAAGCCTGCGCCCAGGGCGCCGTTGAGCCCGGATGTTCTCCGCTACGTCTCGATCGCCGCACTGGTCGTCATCGTGCTCGGCACGTTCGCGATCGCGTGGCTGCTCAACGACGACCACACCGCGCGTCAGGCCGCGGCCTCCGAGGCGACGGTCTCCGTCTGTGGACTGACGCCGAAGCAGCGGCCGACCACGATCGCGCTCGGGTGCGGCAACTCCGGTGCCACGCTCACCGACGTCACCTGGACGGAGTGGACCGACCGGAGCGCGACCGGAACAGGCACGTATGCGGCCAGCGGCCAGCGGTCCGAGGCGACCGTCGTTCTGAGTGCGCCTACGAAGACGCCGACGGGTGCGCAGTTCACCCTGATGACGGTGACGCCCAACGGTGGCCAATCCTTCAAGCAGTCGCTCGCCGTCTTCGGGTCCGCGCCGTCGGTGTCGAACCTGAGCGCTCGAGTTCCCGCCGGCGGAAGGCTGTGTGCGGCGGTGGCCCATGGTGCGACCACCCGATTGGGCGTGATCGGCAAGCACACGAGCTGCGACTTCGCCGACCAGGTCCGCAAGGCGTACGTCGCTGCGGGTGGTCACGGTCAGGACCTCAGCGTCACGGCGACGAGCACGATCACGCACCAGACGTACCGCGATATCGCCTGCTCGGGCGGACGCTACGTCGTCTGCGTGGGTGGGTCGGACGGCACCGCTCGAGTGTTCTTCGGCCCCTTCAACTAGCCCACGGCCTAGCCCGTCCCTCGTCTGATTGATTGGATATGTCGCATGCTCATCTGCCCTAACGGCCACGAGGTCGACGGAGGCGTCGCCTTCTGCCGTCAGTGCGGTGCGCCCTTGGCCCCGCAGGAGGAGCCGACGGTGGTGCTGCCGCTGGCGGTGACGCCACCGCCCACGCAGCAGCCCGCGCCCCGCGCAGCGCGCCACCCTCAGTCGAACACGGCGGTGTACGTGCTCGCCGGCGTCATCGTGCTGATCGGGCTGGTGGGAATCGGACTGGCGCTCCTGCTCGGCTCCAACGACAACACGGGTGGTCCAACGCCGGTCAGCCAGGACACCGTCTCGACACAGCCGAGCTCATCGCCCAGCGCCAGGCCGCACCACAAGTCATCCGCGGCCAAGGAGGTCGCAGTCCCGGTCGGCGGAACCAAATGCCCCGGAACCGTGACCGGTGGTGGCGAATTCGGCACGATCGGGTCTGAGACATCATGCGGATTCGTTCAGGCGGTCTACAGCTCCTATGTGAATACTGCAGGCCCGAGCCAGCCCCAAGGCCAGACGACCACCGTCACGGCGACCAGTCCTGCGACCGGGAGGACCTACACGAACATCGTGTGCACCGTCGGAACTCCGTGGGTCACGTGCGTGGGCGGCAACAACAACACCGCCCGCATGTTCTTCGCGCACCCCTAGGCGAGCAGCGCCTTCCCGAACCAGTCGTCCGCGCCGCGAACGCCCGGCGGCACGAAGAAGTAGCCGCCGCCGAAGGGCTGCACGTAGTCGATCAGCGGCTCGCCGATCAACCGCTCCTGCACGGTCTCGAACTGGCGCTTCACGTCCTGCTGGTAGCAGATGAAGACGTGGCCGGCCTGCATGTTCCCGTTGAGGTCGACGCCGAGGTCGTAGTTGTAGCTGCGTCGCACCAGTCGCTGATTGGCGGTGGCCTTGGTGCGCGGGTTGGCCAATCGCATGTGCGAGTCGAGCGGGATCACGTCGCCCTTCGGGTCGGCCGCGTAGTTCGGGGTGTCGAACTCGGCATTCCCGTCCAGCGGAGCGCCGCTGTCGCGACGGCGCCCGAACATGCCCTCCTGCTCGGCGATGGAGACGCGGTCCCAGAACTCCACGAACATCCGGATCAGGCGCACCACCTGGTAGCTGCCGCCGAGCGCCCAGGCCGGCTCGCTGCGGTCGTCGACCCAGATCAGGTCGGTGGCCGTCGATCCCGTCGGGTTGGCGGTGCCGTCCTTGAATCCGAGCAGGTTGCGCCCCGACCCCGACGGACGGGCGGGCGCACCGTAGCCCTCCATCTTCCAGAGCATTTGCATGCCGCCACGGGTGTGCTTGGCGATGTCGCGCAGCGCGTGGTGGGTGGTGTCGTGGTGGTTCGCGCAGATCTGGATCGACAGGTCGCCGTCGCGCCAGGCCTCCTCGATGGCGTCATCGGGGAAGATCCGCATCGCGGTGAGGTGCTTCGGTTTCTTCGACGCCAGGCCGAAGCGGCTGTCGAAGAGAGAGGCGCCGAAGCCGATGGTGATGGTGAGGCCGTCCGGCGGGACCTCCGGGCCGAGGACATCGCTGTCGCTCGGTGGCTGGTTCACACCGAGGTGCGGAGGCGTGCCGCCCTTGGTGAGGAATCGCGCGCGCTCGGTGATCGTCTTGAGCAGCGTCGCGAGCTCCGCCTTGTTCTTCGCGGTGACCGTGAACGAGGCGAAGGTGAGCGCCGCCTGCTTGTCGGAGGGAGGCGGCGTCAGGATGCCGGATTGGTTCTGCACTTCGAACGGGTACGTGTCGTTCGCGCCCGTACTCGCCTCGGTGCCCTTGTCGTCGGCCTGCGCCCCACCCACGATGAGGCCGCCCGCCAGCGCGGTACCCGCCGCACCGGCTGCCGTTCCCTTGATGAAGCCACGACGGCTGACGCTCACTGGACTGCTCCCTTCGGGACCTCGAGGAGGCCGGGTTCTTCGGCCGCGATCTCCAGCGCTTCGCTGAGGGCGGCGTTGATCTGGGCGCGCTGCATCACCGATGCCTGCGCGGGGGTCAACCAGGTGCCGTTGACGCGAACCGCGGCGAGGGCCGCCTCCAGGCGGTCGAAGGCCTGCTCCGCCTGAGCGAAGAGCTTGGCGTTGCGGCTCTTGATCGATGTAGCGAGCTCGTTCCACACCGTGCGCGTGACCTGCAGGTTGGCCCACGTCATCGGGTAGGCGGCGTTGCCGCCGAAGTTGTCGACACCGCTGAGGTGGTCCCGCTGGGCGTCCTCGAGGATCTCGTGGGCACGCAGCGTCAGGTCGACCGGGTCACTGGCGATCTCGGCGACCTGCTTGCGCAGCGAGGTGATGTCGGCGAGGAGCCGGTCCGCGACCGGCACGAGCGAGGTCGGCGACTGGCCGTGGAAGAGCCCGTACTCGATGCGGTGCAGACCCGTGAACTTCGGGTCGGCCACGCCTTTCGGCAATCCACTCGGGAATCCATCGATCGCGACACCCGGGTCGCCGAAGCTGTTGTAGGAGGCGCCGACCAGCTCCCAGGCGAGCTGCGCGTCGAGCCACTGGGCGCGGGAGGCAGCAAGATTGCCGGACGCCAGGGTCGTGCGCAGGGTCTGCATCTTGGATGCGAGACGACCAAGCTGGGCTTGGGCGTAGGCGATGTAGGCCTGGTTCGCGGGTTCGAGCTCCGCAACGCTCGCCGGCTTGGTGGCCAGCGGTGCGACGACGGCGTCGCCAGTCGGCGTGACGTCGACGGACTTCACCAGATTGCCGTTCGACCAGATGCAGCGGAAGTGGTACGGGCTGGCGCTCAGAGTCGCGACCAGGTTGGCGGTCGTGCCGGGCCCGAGCGTCTCGATCTCTCCGGCGATGCCGCCGTTGGCGTCCATGAGCATGACTTCGCCGGACATCCCCGCCTTGTTGGACACGGCGAAGGTCTGGGTGCCGGTGCGGGCTGAGGACCACTCGGGAGCGCAGGTGTCCGCGGTGACGGTGATCTTCCCGTCGGCGCTCGCGGACGGCATGGCGACGATGACCACGACGGCGATCAGGGCGGGGACCGTGATGAGCGCGCCGGCAGCGAGACGCGGATTGCGGCTCAAGAGGTCTCGATACGTCGCCTTCGGCGGCACTCGACCACCGACTCGTTGGTCGAGTGCGCCCGCAGGGCGTGTATCGAGACCCGCCGGCGCCGGGCGCGCGGCGCGAACGAAGGCATAGACGACGACGGCGAGATACACCGCCCACGCGACCACTTGAAGCACGGTCATGCTCGGGGCGAGGTTCGTGAGGCCGCCGATGATCGAGACCCACCACGTGGTCGGGCTGATGTGCGCGGTCAGGTCGAAGGCGGTCCAGTCGTGGCCGGGCAGCACGCCCGCCTCCTGAAGGTCGCCGAGACCGTAGGCGAGGATGCCGGCCGCGATGATGATGAGCAGGATCGCGGTGCGGTTGAAGAACACGCCGAGGTTGAAGTGGATCGCTCGCCGGTAGAGCAGCCAGCAGAGCCCGATCGCGAGAGCGAGACCGATGGCACCGCCCACCAGCGGCGCGGCCGTATCGCCCGAGGCCTTGACCGCGGTCCAGAGGAAGAGGGTCGTCTCCAGGCCCTCGCGCGCAACCGCGAAGAATGCGGTCAGCGCGAGGGCGCCGGTGCCGAGCGCGAGCGCCTTCTCGACCTCCCCGCGCAGCTGCGCGCTGAGCGTGGCGGCCGTGCGGCGCATCCAGAAGATCATCGCGGTGACCAGGCCGACCGCGAGCACGCTCAGCACGCCGGCGACGATCTCCTCGCCCTTGCTGGAGAGCTCGGCGGTCGAGAACGTCAGGATCGCGCCGAAGCTCACCGACAGTCCGAGGGCGGCGGCGACGCCCAGCCACAGGGGGCGGGTTGCTGCCCGCTGCTCGGCAGGAGCGGCGAGCTTGCGGATCGCGGCCAACAGGATGGTCACGACCAGGCCCATCTCGAGGCCTTCGCGTAGTCCGATCACCAGGTTCGGGACTGCATCACTCCAACGCATGGCGCCTAAGGTAAGGCAAACCTAACTTTCTGTGCAAAGCCGGGGGATTGTGATGTGGCACAAAGCACATCGCGAACTTTGGTGACGTGCACGAGCGCCGCTGTCGGGCGTCGGGAGAGCGTGATGACACGCAGTTGACCAACCCGAGAGGACACGACATGGCCGAGTTCCTGAAGGCATTCATCCCGACCTTCGCGTTCATGCTGGTGCCGGTGATGATCCCGATCCTGGCCGTCGTCATCGGATCGATCCGCGACGCGTTCAGCGGCGAGAACCGCGCCGAGAGCGTCGAGGACCGCGTGCGCGCGCGCCTCGCTCAGGCCGCATGATCGGCCTTCGGCCTCAACGCCTTCCTCGTTCGCGGCTCAAACGAGCAAGCTCGCTTGATCGCTCGCTCAGGCGGCGTAACGCAGGGCCCTACGACCCTTCTTGGTGCTGAGCTTCACCACGTTGCCGGGCACGTCGGAGAAGAAGTTGTTGGGCAGCGAGAGCCGGATGACCTTCTTCCACGCCGAGGCGACCTGCTTCGGCAGCGGGCCGGTGACGTAGGGGAGCTTGTACTCGTCGAAGATCGCCTTCACCTGGGGCGCGACCTCCGCATAGCGGTTGCTCGGAAGGTCGGGGAACAGGTGGTGCTCGATCTGGAAGGACAGGTTGCCGGTCATCATGTGGGTCGCGGCACCGCCGGAGATGTTGGCCGAGCCGAGCATCTGCCGGACGTACCACTCGCCGCGGGTCTCGCGGTCCGGGATCGCCTTCTTCTCGAATGTGGCCACACCCTCGGGGAAGTGACCGCACATGATCACCGAGTGGCTCCACAGGTTGCGACCCAGGTTGGCGACGAAGTTGGCCGCGAGCGTGGGGAGTGCGGCGCCGAACGGCAGCGCGATCAGCGGGTGAACCACGTAGTCCTTGGTCGCCTGGCGACGGATCTTCTTGAGCGTGTTCGCCGCGTTCGCCTTGAACTCGGCGCTGCGCTTGGCCTTCGGGACCTTCAGGTTCTTGCCGAGCTCGAGGTCGTAGGCGGCGATGCCGTACTCGAAGAAGCAGGCGTTGATGAAGTTCCACA
>JBQCDC010000142.1:0-2972 GCA_051961575.1 Marmoricola sp. | reverse complement strand
CAGCTATCGCGAGGTGCTCCAACAGCCGGCGATGAAGACGCTCCTGATGCTGACCTTCGTCGCGGCTTTCGTCGGCTATGCGCAGCTCAACGCACCGATGCCCGCCTTCGCCAGCGTGATCTCGAAGGTCTCCCCTCGCGGAATCGGCTTCGCCTTCGCGGCGAACACGTTCGTGATCGTGTTCCTGCAGCTGGTGGTGCTCCGGCACATCGAGGCCAGGCGCCGCACCCGGGTCATCGCAGTCATGGCAGCGGTGTGGTCGGCCTCCTGGTTGTGCTTGGGGGCATCCGGCCTGATTCCGCACACCGTCGGCGCAAGCCTGCTCGTTGCAGGGTGCGCAGGTGTCTTCGCACTCGGGGAGACGCTGTTGCAGCCGACCCTGCCGGCGATCACCAACGACCTGACCACCGATCGCCTCCGCGGGCGCACCAATGCGATCGGCTCGGTCTGCTTCCAGCTTCCGACGGTGCTCGCCGCACCGATCGCGGGCCTGCTCATCTCGAACGGGCAGGGAGCCACCTACATCGTGATGCTCCTCGCGGGGTGTGCGCTGCTCGTCTACCTGGCGATCTTCCGGCTGGAGCCCCAACTGGCTGCCTCGGCGAACGGAATCCGAGGCGATGAAACCGCCGACTCGGATGTCGCACATATGTTCGAATCTGAGGCTACTCTTGATGCATGACGCTCGAGTTCCAACCGTCGCTGCTCGATGGCGATTCTGAGCCGACTCTCGGAGACCTGAGTGCGGTCGAGCGCAACATCCTGAGCCGAGGCGCCTGGGTCGACCACCTGCCGGGTTGGGTGCAGGGAGCGGACGCGATCTTCGCCGACCTCGTCCAACAGATTCCCTGGCGGGCCGAGCAGCGACCGATGTATGAGCGGGTGGTCGATGTGCCACGTCTGGTGCACACCTACGGCATCGACACACCTCTGCCGCATGACGTGCTCACCAGAGCCCGCGAGGCGCTCAACGATCGCTACCGACCCGAGCTGGGCGAGGACTTCGTGACAGCAGGCTGCTGCTTCTACCGCGACGGCGCCGACTCGGTCGCGTGGCACGGCGACAACCTCGGCCGCGGCCGAACCAGTGACACGATGGTCGCCATCGTCTCCTTCGGCTCTCCCCGCCGACTCCTCCTGCGCCCGAAGGGCGGCCCCTGCGAGCTCGCCTTCCACCTCGGTCACGGCGACCTGGTGGTGATGGGTGGCAGCTGTCAGCGCACCTGGGAGCACGCGATCCCGAAGACAGCGAGGCCGGTAGGCCCGAGGATCAGCATCCAGTTCCGCCCGCGCAACGTGTTCTAGACGCTCAACGACAGCGCGCGCGTCGCGCAGCGTCATACGGTGGGTTCGTTCCGGCGCACTTTCCGTATGACGTTCGGCGGGCGTCAGGCCGCGGCGCGGTAGCCCTGGTTCCGAAGCGCTCGCTCGATCTGCTCGAAGAAGTCGTCCGGCTGGAGCCGAAACCCGAGCAGCGGCAGACGCAGAACCACGTCACCGTCCAGCACCAACGCGTTCTGCCTCAGCGCCTCACTGACGACGTTCTCTGCCCATGTGTGTTGAATGCCGTCGACTTCGACGACGAGCCGGTAGTGCGGCCAATAGAGGTCGAGGTAGTAGCGACCGCGACGATCTCTGCGGAGCACTTGGCGCTGTGGCAGTGGAAGACCCCTGCTGGCGAGCTCCCGAGCCAGATCAAGTTCGCCGAGACTCTGAGCACCGCCAAGCAGATCGCCAAGGATGTCCTGAAGAAGGCGCCGCCTGCGGTCGCGACGCACGCGTAGAAGCTCGCGCCCGATGTCGTCGGCATCGGCGATCCGTTGCTGGACGACCATCGACAGAAGCAAAGAGGCCTGTTTGTCGCTTGTCGCCCACAGGGCTCCTCGAACCGCCGCGACTGCTGGGCGAGAACGTGGGATGCCCACCCGAACGAGGTCGTCGGCACTCCATCGCCTGGTCTGACGGATGTTGAAGAGTCGTGTTCTGCGTATCCGCGCACCCCGCGGAACCGAGACGCGGATGCGCCCGCATTCGAATCGCTCGAGGCCTGAGGCGACGAGGGCCGCCGTGCCATCGAGATGGGCGCGTGGGCCGCCTTGGAACACGGCCGCCCACATGTTTCCAGTGCGACTCACGTCTGAGTTGTGCAGCGCTATCGACTGGTCACCGATCCGCTGCCAGCGGCGGGCCCGAACTTGCGCTCGGACGAAGCCCCTCGTGATTCCGGACGCGTAGAGCTGCCGACGCGAGCAAACGCCGCCTTGTCCGTTCGCGATGGCGACCGCGCGCGAACAGGCCTCTGAGAAGCGAACCTCGGCCATCCGACCGCCAACGACCATGCAGACCACTGTGCTGAAGGCGGGACCGTCGACGAGCAGACCGCGCACCTGCCTGTGTACAAGCAAGGTTGGCCAAGCGGCCTCCGCTTCCGGGACGTCATACGGACGGAGTGCTAGACGGCGCCGTCCGTATGACGTCCCGCAGCGGGGAGCGCGAGCGGCGGAAAAGCAGAACGGGCCCGACCTCTCGGTCGGACCCGTTCGCCTTTTGCTTGGTTGGACTCAGAAATCCATTCCGCCCATGCCACCCGTCGGGTCACCCACGGGGGCGGCCTTCTCGGGCTTGTCGGCGACAACGGCCTCGGTGGTGAGGAACAGGGCCGCGATCGAGGCTGCGTTCTGCAGCGCCGAGCGGGTCACCTTGGCCGGGTCGATGATGCCGGTGGCCACCATGTCGACGTACTCGCCGGTGGCTGCGTTGAGGCCTTCGCCGGCGGGAAGGTTGCGCACCTTCTCCGCCACGACGCCGCCCTCGAGGCCGGCGTTGATGGCGATCTGCTTCAGCGGAGCCTCAGCGGCGAGCTTCACGATCGCGGCACCGGTGGCCTCGTCGCCCGACAGGTCGAGCTTCTCGAAGGCCTTGTCCGACGCCTGCACGAGAGCGACGCCACCACCGGCGACGATGCCCTCCTC
>JBQCDC010000141.1:0-2325 GCA_051961575.1 Marmoricola sp. | reverse complement strand
GACCGAGCAGGCCGACCTGCTGCAGGCCATGTTCGGCCGCAACGGTGAGGCCCCGGTCCCGGTGATCGCACCCTCCTCCCCCGGGGACTGCTTCGACGCCGCCCTGGAAGCCGCCCGGATCGCGGTCACCTACCGCACCCCCGTGCTGCTCTTGTCTGACGGCTACCTGGCCAACGGCTCCGAACCCTGGAAAATCCCCGACGTCGCCACCCTGCCCACGATCGAACCCGACTTCGCGACCGGCACCAACCATCAGGTCACCGACCCCAAGACCGGCCAGACCAGCGACGTGTTCTGGCCCTACAAACGCGACCCCGGAACCCTGGCGCGTCCGTGGGCGGTCCCGGGCACGGCTGGTCTGGAGCACCGCATCGGTGGTCTGGAGAAGGCCGACGGCACCGGCAACATCTCCTACGACCCCGCCAACCACGACTTCATGGTCCGCACCCGCCAAGCCAAGATCGAGGCCATCGCCGACTCCCTGCCACCGCTGGAGGTCGACGACCCCTCCGGCAAGGCCCGCGTCCTGGTCCTGGGTTGGGGCTCGACCTACGGCCCCATCGGTGCTGGCTGCCGCCGCGCCCGTGCCGCCGGCTACAACGTGGCGCAGTTGCACCTACGTCACATCAACCCGTTCCCCAAGGACCTCGGCGACATCCTCACCCGCTACGACAAGGTCCTCGTCCCCGAGATGAACCTCGGCCAACTCTCCCTCTTGATCCGCGCGAAATACTTGGTGGATGCCATCGGCTACAACCAAGTCAACGGACTCCCCCTCAAGGCAGCCGAACTCGCCGAGGCCATCACCGCATTGATTGCAGAGGTCAACTGATGACGATCGATCTGGGTTTCCCCGGACTTGCTGGCGTGCCCACGCTGGGTGAGGACGACGCGAAGCAGACCCGCAAGGACTTCACCTCCGACCAGGAGGTCCGCTGGTGCCCCGGGTGTGGTGACTACGCGATCCTGGCCGCGATGCAGGGCTTCTTGCCCGAGCTCGGCCTCAAGCGCGAGAACGTCGTGTTCATCTCCGGCATCGGCTGCTCCAGCCGGTTCCCCTACTACCTCGACACCTTCGGGATGCACTCCATCCACGGCCGCGCACCCGCGATCGCCACCGGAGTCGCCACCGCACGCGAGGACCTCTCGGTATGGGTGGTCACCGGTGACGGTGACGCGCTCTCGATCGGCGGCAACCACCTCATCCACGCGATGCGCCGCAACGTGAACCTGAAGATCCTGCTGTTCAACAACCGCATCTACGGCCTCACCAAGGGCCAGTACTCCCCCACCTCCGAGACCGGCAAGATCACCAAGGCCACCCCCGTCGGCTCCATCGCCGAACCCTTCAACCCCGTCTCCCTGGCACTCGGCGCCGAGGCCAGCTTCGTCGCCCGCACCATCGACTCCGACCGCCAACACCTCACCGGCATCCTCCGCGCCGCCGCCGCCCACCGCGGCACCGCCCTGGTCGAGATCTACCAGAACTGCCCCATCTTCAACGACGACGCCTTCGCCGCCGTCAAAGACGCCGACACCAAAGCCAACGCGATCATCCCGCTCGTGCATGGTGAGCCGATCCGCTTCGGCGAGGACGGCAAGTTCTCGGTGGTCCGCTCTGCCAGCGGTGGCGTCGAGGTCGTCGAGGGACGCACCGACGACGCACTGGTCCACGACGCGCACAACCCGGACCCCTCGGTGGCTTTCGCGATCTCGCGCCTCACCGACGCCGGCGTGCTGCACCAGGCCCCGATCGGGATCTTCCGCACCGTCGACCGGCCGACCTACGACGACGGCGCCCGCGCCCAGGTCAAGCACGCCTCGGCCTCGGTCACCGACCCCAGCGCCGCCCTCGCCGGACTCATCGGCGGCGGCGACACCTGGACCGTTCTCTAGCTCGGATAGTCCACGACGATCGCGCGGTGATCGGATTCGCTCTCGATCTGCAGCACGCTGATCGGCGATCGGGTCGCGAACACGTCGTCGATGCGGCCTGCTTCGTGCGGGCTTCGACTCCACGCTGAGGTGAGGCCGTCGAGCCTGAACCCGTCGAAGTTGCTGTCCCCTCCGGCGTACACGTCACCTCGGGTCAGCGCAGCATCAACCGCGCGCTGAAGGCGCCGGTGCTCTCGCTGATGGCGGCCCGCCTGATGCGGTCGTTGCGCGTCATAGTGGGTACCCGCCTGGGAGCCGGGAATCAGGTGGTAGCTCAACGCGGTCGACTCCTGATGCGTGATGAGGTCCCGTGCCCGGACCTGCACCGCGGTTCGACCCGGTTGGATGAGTTGTCCCTCGGACCAGCCCGGAAGGCTGAGCGAGCGGAGA
>JBQCDC010000140.1:0-2452 GCA_051961575.1 Marmoricola sp. | reverse complement strand
CCTTCGGACTCATGCGGCCACGGACTTTCCGTGGCAGGAGGAACTCCCCAAAATTGCTCGGGAAGTGGTCGTAAGACTAACTGAGCACGCTCAGAACGTGGAAATCGTCACAGCCGACCGCTGTGCACAACCCACGCACGGGAAAACCTGTTGAGAACCCCGAGGCGGCGGGGATGGATCTCACCCGGCCCAACTAGGGTGAGCGCCATGAACGCGCGCATCGGGGCTCACGTCTCTTCCGAGGACCCGGTCGCCGAGGCGAAGGCACGCGAGACCTCCGTGGTCCAGATCTTCCTGGGCGACCCGCAGAGCTACAAGGGCCCGGTCTTCGCGCACAGCGGCGGCGCCGAGGGACTCCGCGACGAGGCTGCTGCTGCCGGGGTCGACATCTACGTGCACGCGCCGTACCTGATCAACGTGGTCAGCCCCAACAACCGGATCCGCATCCCCGGCCGCAAACTTCTCCAGCAGCACATGGACGCCGCCGCCTCCATCGGAGCCAAGGGACTCATCGTTCACGGTGGACACGTCGGCAAGGACGCCACACCCGAACAGCTCGCGACCGGCTTCGACTCCTGGCGCAAAGCCATCGAGGCAACGGACATCAAGATCCCCCTCCTGATCGAGAACACGGCGGGCGGCGATGGCGCGATGGCCCGCCGCCTCGAGCAGATCGAGCAGCTGTGGGAGGCCGTCGGCAAGGCCGAGGGCGCCGACCGGGTCGGCTTCTGCCTGGACACCTGTCACGCCTGGGCGGGTGGAATCGACCTCGGCACCGCCGTCGAGAAGATCCGCGGAATCACGGGTCGGATCGATCTGGTGCACGCGAACGACAGCCGCGACGGCTTCGACTCCGGCGCCGACCGCCACGCGAACTTCGGGTCCGGACAGCTTCCGCCCGACGAGTTCGTCGACGTGGTCCGGTCCGCCGGCGCGCCGGTCGTCTGCGAGACCCCGGGCGGTGCGGAGGAGCATCGTGAAGACATCGCCTGGCTGAGTGGACGCCTGTGAACGACGAACCCACCCCCACGAACGAGCCGGACGACGCCAGGGAGAAGCGCGTGCCACCTTCGCCCCCGCCGAACGCCCCCGAATCGGTCGAGCACGAGATCGTTCCCAAGATCAGCCCCGAGGACCGGCCGGATCTCGCCGACCATCACACGGACACCGACGAGGTCCTCTCGATCCCCGGCACCACCGACTGGCTCGACGACAACAGGCGCCACCGCCGTCGGCGTCGCACGCCACCCACGGGTCCGGTCGACCGCTGGAAGCGCAAGTGGCGTCGCTGGCGTCGGCACCGTCGCGCGCTCGCGGCCATCGAGCCCTGGTACCGGCCGCGCAACATCGTGCTCGCCATCGCTGCGGTGGTCTTCATCGCCCTGGTCTCGGTGCTGCTCAGCGCCTACATCCGCATCAGCGACATCCGGCGTGCACCGTTGCTTCCCGTCGAGTCCGCGCCGTCGAGCATCGGCACCAACATCGTGCTTCTGGGGTCGAACGGGCCCTCCGGCGCGCTGGCGCTCGACCCGAACACGATGGTCGTCCAGTTCATCCACATCAGTGCGAACTGGGGCTCGGGCCAAGTCATCGACCTTCCTCGCGACCTGCTGCTGGGCAGCGGCAGCTCCGCGACGACCGTCGAGAGCCTCTACCAGAGCGGTGGCGTCGTCGCCCTGATCAGCGCACTGCAGAAGGACATGGGCCTCACGGTCAACCATGTCATCGAGACCTCGTTCAGCGGCTACGCCGAGGTGACCGACGACCTCGGCGGTCTCTCCATCAAGACCGACACCGGCAAGCAGCAGTTCACGGGTTCGCAGGCACAGGCCTACGCGGCCGAGCCCAACCCCGTCGGTGGAACCATCGAGACCGGCCATCGCTACCAGCACTGGTCGAAAGCGATGCTCGAGGCGACCCTGCAGCCCGGCGTCCTGCTCAACCCGTTCACGCTCTGGTCGGTGTTCAGCCACACGACCAGCAACATCGTGGTCGACGACACCCTGGGCAACAGCGCGCTCATGGGCCTGGTGTGGGACGCGAGCTCGCTGAGCCCGTCGGACCTGCACTTCTTCACCGCACCCAACGGCGGCTACGGCACCTTCCAGGGCAAGCACGTCCTCTTGGCGAACCCGCCCGCCTTCTCCCAGCTCAGCACGGCGATCCGCACCGACAACCTCGCGACCATAGGCCTCTTCCAGTGACCTCACCGATCACCGTTCGTACGATCACCGCCACCGAGCACGAGGCGTTCATCGCGAACCAGGCCTCGGCGAGCTTCCTCCAAGTGCCGTCCTGGGCCGCCGTCAAGGCGGAATGGGCCGCGGAGTCGCTCGGGTGGTACCGAGACGGGCAGATCGTTGGCGCCGGCCTCGTGCTCTACCGGCAGCTGCCCAAGATCAAGCGGTCGCTGGCTTATCTGCCCGAGGGTCCGATCATCGACTGGGAGACC
>JBQCDC010000139.1:0-4328 GCA_051961575.1 Marmoricola sp. | reverse complement strand
CACGGGTTGATCGGGCTCCGCGAGCGGGCTTCGGAGCTGGGCGCTGTACTGACGACCCGAACACTGAGCCCTGGCTTCAGCCTGAAAGTGAGTCTTCCGTGAGTGCACCGATCCGGCTGCTGCTCGCCGACGACCAGGCATTGGTGCGCGGTGCGCTGGCGGCGCTGCTCGGGCTTGAGACGGACCTTGAGGTGGTCGCCGAGGTCGGCTCCGGAGACGTCGTCGTCGAAACGGCGCAACGGACGAACCCCGACGTCGCGTTGCTCGACGTGGAGATGCCGGGCATGGATGGGATCGCGGCGGCCGCCGCGCTCAAGGCGGCGATGCCGCAGGTGCGCATCCTCATCGTGACCACGTTCGGGCGGCCCGGCTTCCTCCGCCGCGCGATGCGGTCCGGCGCGGAGGGCTTCGTCGTGAAGGACACGCCCGCGACGCAGCTGGCTGAAGCCGTTCGGCGGGTCCATGCGGGCCTACGGGTCGTCGACCCGGCGCTCGCGACGGACTCGCTGGTGGCAGGCGAGTCCCCGCTGACATCGCGGGAGACCGAGGTCCTGCAGGCGGCGCGCGACGGTGCGACCGTTGCAGTCATCGCGAAGCGCCTCTTCCTCTCGGAGGGAACCGTGCGCAACCACCTGTCCGCCGCGATCGGCAAGACCGGGGCGGCCAACCGTGCAGAGGCGGTCGTGATCGCTGACGGCAACGGTTGGCTCTAAGTCGCCGCTGAGTCGGTGGAGGCCGCTAGCCTGCCCACTGATGATCACGAACTGGGACCGGGCCTACTCGGCGGACGACCGCGAGCGGTGGTTGGAAGAGCCGCCGAAGCGCGTGCCTGCCCCGGAGCGGACCGCCTTCGAGCGTGATCGCGCCCGAGTCGTCCACTCCGCCTCGCTTCGGCGGCTGGCGGCCAAGACCCAGGTTCTCGGTCCGCAGAGTGATGACTTCATTCGCAACCGGCTCACCCACAGCCTCGAGGTGGCTCAGGTGGCGCGGGATCTCGCGCATCCTCTCGGCGCGCACCCGGACCTCACCGAGACCGCCGCGCTCGCGCACGACCTCGGTCATCCGCCCTTCGGTCACAACGGTGAGGCGGCGCTCGCTGAGCTGGCCGCGGACATCGGCGGGTTCGAGGGCAACGCGCAGACGCTGCGGATCCTCACGCGTCTCGAAGCCAAGTCCCACAACGGGTCGCGATCGGTCGGGCTGAACCTGACTCGCGCGACGCTCGACGCCTGCACGAAGTACCCGTGGGGCCTCGGCGAGGGCGGGTCGGACCCGGTCAAGTTCGGTGTCTACGACGACGACCGCGAGGTGTTCGACTGGATGCGTCGTGGTGCGGCGGCCGGGCGGCGCTGTGTCGAGGCGCAGATCATGGACATCGCCGATGACGTCGCGTACTCCGTCCACGACCTCGAGGACGGAATCGTGGCGGGGGAGATCGACGTGCGCAGGCTCGACGCTGACCGCGCAGAGGTGTGGGCGACGGCGCGGCGCTGGTTCGCTCAGGACGCGGACGACGCGGAGCTCGATGAGGGTCTGGGGCGCCTCGCCGCCATGAACGGCTGGCCGCGCGGCCCTTACGGCGCGACGCGCAGCGAGTTGGCTGCGCTCAAGAACCTCACGAGCGATCTCATCGGCGTCTTCTGCGGCCAGGTGCAGACCGCCACGCACATGGCCTCCGCCGAGACGAACCTTGCTCGCTATGCCGGCGACGTCATCGTTCCGCGTGAGACGACGGTCCAGATCGCTGTGCTCAAGGCGATCGCGGCGCATTACGTGATGTTCACCGACGAGCGTCAGGCAGCCGCCAAGCGCCAGGGCGAGGTGGTCGCGACCTTGTACGACCGGTTGATGGCCGACCCCGGCCTCCTGTGGCCCGAGCTCGCCGCGGACTACGAGGCCGCCGCCGATGATCGCGCTGCTCGCCGTGTGATCGTCGACCAGATCGCCTGCCTCACGGACGCCTCCGCGCTTCGCATGGCCGCGGACTGATCGTCGCTCCGCTCCTCAACGCTCCTTGCTCGGCACAATTCGAGCAAGCTCGATTGACCTCGCTGCGTTCACGTAGGCTCCGCACCATGGCCGGGCGGATTCGCGACGAGAGTGTCGCGGAAGTGCGTGAGAACGCGCGCATCGACGACGTCATCTCGGCCTACGTCACGCTTCGCAGCGCTGGCGGCGGCAACCTCAAGGGACTCTGCCCCTTCCATGACGAGAAGTCGCCGAGCTTCAACGTGACGCCCAGCCGCGGGATGTACCACTGCTTCGGGTGTGGTGCGGGCGGCGACGCCATCAAGTTCGTGATGGAGATGGACGGCACCTCGTTCACCGAGACCGTCGAGCGCCTCGCCGACAAGTTCGGCGTGCAGCTCCGTTACGAGGAGGGCTCGGCTCCGCGTGAGAACAAGGGCCCGCAGCGGTCGCGCCTCATCGAAGCGCACAAGCACGCCGCCGAGTTCTACATCGACAAGCTCACCAGTCCGGACGCTGCCCCGGCGCGACAGTTCCTGACCGAGCGTGGCTTCGACCGTGAGACCGCCGAGATCTTCGGCGTCGGGTTCTCGCCTCGAGGGGGAGAGGACCTCCTTCGGCACCTGCGCGGCCTGAAGTTCACCGACGCGGAGCTGGTCGCCAGCGGGCTCGTCGGCGAAGGCCGCGGACTCTACGACCGGTTCCGCGGCCGCATCATGTGGCCGATCCGCGACACCAGTGGCGACACCATCGGGTTCGGCGCCCGCCGGATCCTCGAGGACGACCGCATCGAGGCGAAGTACCTCAACACTCCGGAGACCTCCCTCTACAAGAAGAGCCACGTGCTCTACGGGCTCGACCTCGCCCGTCGGGAGATGGCGCGCAAGTCGCAGGCCGTCATCGTGGAGGGCTACACCGACGTGATGGCCTGTCACGTCGCCGGCGTGACGACGGCCGTGGCCACCTGCGGAACGGCCTTCGGCGACGACCACGCACGTATCGTCCGACGCTTGTTGCAGGACCACGACGAGTTCCGTGGCGAGGTCATCTTCACCTTCGACGGCGACGCAGCCGGCCAGAAGGCCGCCATGCGTGCCTTCGAGGGCGATCAGATCTTCGCGGGTCAGACCTATGTGGCGGTCGCGCCCAACGGCCTCGACCCCTGCGACCTGCGGTTGAAGGAGGGCGACGCGGCGGTGCGCGAGTTGGTCGCCCGACGGACGCCGCTCTACCGCTTCGTGCTGGGCAACGTCGTGAAGCGCTATGACCTCGATCGGGCCGATGGCCGCATCGACGCCGTGCGTGAGGGCGCCAAGCTGGTGCGCAGCATTCGCGACCGCTCCAAGGTCGACGCCTTCGCCCGTGAGCTCGCCGGCATGGTCGGCGTCGACCCTGACGAGGTGCGACACGAGCTCAAGCGTGCCGCGGGTAAGGACAGTGCGACCGCCCCGCAACAGGCTCGTCCGGCCGCCGGCGCAGGATTGCCCGACCCCCGAGACCCCCGGCTCATGTTGGAACGCGACACGCTGCGCCTGCTGGTTCAGCGTCCGGACCTGGCACGGGAGGCGGTCGCGGACCTGGACTCCTCCGATTTCACCCACCCCGCCTACGCGCTGTTGTGGGCCGCGGTCCAGGCCGAAGGTGGTTTCGGAGAGGCGTCCTCAGCGGTCAGACTGACCGCCATCGGTGAGCGAGCATCCGCGGCCGCCCCGACCGATGAGGCTCGCCAGGCGCTGCGGGAACTCCTGGGCGCCCTGTCGGTCGAGCCCATCCACACGTCGAGGGAGCTCACCGACAGCTACGTCTACGTGCACGCGTGCCGCCTGCGGGAACTGACCGCGCGGCGTCGGATCGACGAGGTGAAATCGCGGCTCCAACGCATGAACCCGGTGACCGGGACCGCCGAGTACAACCGCCTCTACGGCGAACTCATCGCCCTCGAGCAGTTCCGTCGCGACCTCAACGAGCAGGCCCTCGCCGCCCAGTAACGGAGGTTGAGGAGCCGCCGCAGGCGGCGTCACGAAACCACCCGATTACCGGTTTCGTCCTGCTGCCGAACCCCTGCTAAGGTTTCCCGGCGCGATCCCCTGTAGCTCAATTGGCAGAGCATTCGGCTGTTAACCGGAGGGTTGTTGGTTCGAGTCCAACCGGGGGAGCCACGAAACCCCGGCTGACCTGCAGCATCGGGCCCGACCTGGTCTCTCGGTTTCGATCTCCCATGGGCCCAGTGACACTTTTGTGCCATTTGGGTAGCGCCGGCGGCGCTCACCGGCCCGCCACGCCCACCTACCGGGTATCGCCACCACGGACGCAGCACCCGCGACCAGCGCGCTGCCTGACGGCATCGACATCCACCGGCT
>JBQCDC010000138.1:0-2661 GCA_051961575.1 Marmoricola sp. | reverse complement strand
CCGGGGTCGGCGTTCGTGAGCACCACGACGCCGATGCCCGCCTCCGGAACGAGCAGGAGCCGAGTCGCGAAGCCGCCATACGAACCGCTGTGTCCGATGCACAACGGCCCCGGTCCGGTCAGCGTCGCCCAGCCGAGACTCTGCGCCTCGCCGGGTCCAGCCGCCACGGCGGGTTCGCGCAGCTCGGCGATCCGATGCGCAGGCAGCGGAGACGAGGCTCCGGGACGTTCGACGCCGAGATGGAACGCGGCGAACTTGAGAAGGTCGTCGGCTGAGGAGATCACGCCGCCGGAGGACACTCGTGCCCTCGGGAAGTCATACGGCGGGTACGGAACCGCTTGGCCTTCGCGGACCGAATGCGGCTCAGCCAGGCGGTCCGGCTTCGCCTCCTCGGCCGAGAGCACCGTGTCGTGCATGCTCAGCGGCACCAGCACACGGTCGCGCAGCGCCTGCTCGTACGAGGTTCCCGCGGCCGTTGCCGCGAGGTGGCCAGCGAGCCAGTAGCCCGTGTTGCAATAGCCCCAGAAGGCGCCCGCGGGCGCGTATTGGGCCAACCGGCCGTAGTCACCGATCAGCGCGGCCAGGGCATCATCACCATCTCCGTAGGTGGCGAGGTCACCGCGCCACTCCCCCTCGAGTCCCGACGTATGGAGGAGCAGATGGCGCAGGGTCAGCGCCTCTCGGGCCGCAGCCCCAGCGAGCTCCAACTCAGGAAGCCGCCGGACCACTGGCTCGTCCAGATCGAGCAGCCCGTCCTCGACCAGGCTCATCACCAGGGTGGAGGTCATCGGCTTGGTGATCGAGCACAGGCGGAACATCGTGCTACCCGTAACGGGCGGGCCGTCCAAGGCGCTCACACCTGAGCCGCCGCTGCGGATCTCGCCGCCCGCGACGACTCCGTAACCGACACCCGGGGTGCCATTCTCGGCCTGCCGCTCGGCCAGGACCGAGGCGACCAGGGCGAGCAGATCGTCGGCGCTCCAACTCATGCCAGCACGCCCTCACCCGTGTAGAGACCGGTGCCGATCGGATCGATGACGCTCCCGGATCCCGCCATGCGATCCACGTACTCCGTGCCATGGCTGGTGTGGATGAACCTCGTGCCGCTGCCGTGGATGGCGCCGTCTTGCAGAACGATGCGACCGCCCGCGACGACGACACTCGGCCGTCGCGACGAGAGATCCACGACGACAAGGTCGCCATCCGCGCCGACGCCGAGGTGCCCCTTGGCCGGGAGGCCGAGGACCAGGGCCGGCACGCGACAGGCCTTGCGCACCAGGTCGTCGAGATCGAGCAGACCCCAATCCACCATGGAGAGTCCCATCTCCAGCGTGACATTGCGCGGGATACCGCCACCGTCGGTCGCGAAGGCGTGGACGTCGAAGCGACCCTTCTCGTTGCGGGAGGCGCCGAGCATCAGCCGGGAGATCCCCGGGTTGATCGGAAGACAGATGCCGGTCTTGGTGCCGGCCTCCTCCCAGATGCTCACGCCCGCCTCCCCGATCTCGAGGATCATGTCGTCCGCCGTGAGTCGGGGCACGGAGGCGAACCCCTCCATGATCGCTCGACGCAGTCCGGCCTCGGTGCCCTCGTAGCCACCCCGCGCCAGCCAGCCGATGACCCGCTTGTTGGCCGGTACACCCTCGACACACACACCCGAGGTTCCGTTGATCTCCGCGAGGTAGGACTCGGCGAAGACATGGGGCGATGCTCTCAGCAGCTCGACCGCGATCTGGGCCTCCTCATCGGCGGTCTCGATGTCACCGCGGCAATAGCTGTTCACGTGCGCGATCTGGATCCGGTTGGCGCCGGCGAGCTCGAGCGTCTGACGCAGACCCTCGATATCGCTCCCTGCGCTGGTGGTCCCGCAGTGGCTGGCCACCCACACGCCGTGATCGTTGGCCTCGTCGATGATCCGGCCGGTCGCCTCCGCATCCCAGCCCTTGTCCACATGCAGCTTCACGCCGATCCCACCGGACGCCAGGATCTTGTCGAAGGCTGCTCGGATCTGCGCGCGCGTCGGGTTGCGCGGCATGTGCACCTCCGGCTTGACCTGCTCGACGACGGCGACCTGCAGCCCGACGCCCGAGCGCGCACCCTCCTCGACCACGCTGGCGGCAGGGCCCGAAAGATCGAGAGCCGTCGTCACGCCCGCCCGCGCCAGCATCTTGTGGGCGGCGCCCGGTGCGACATGGGACGCGATGTGGACATGCAGATCGACCAATCCCGGCAGCACGAGCGAGCCGGTCGCGTCGACGATCCGGTCCGCGGAGCCGGACAGGTCGGTCCCGACGGCGACGACCTCGCCGCCGGCGATCGCCACATCGACGACACCGTCGAGGTCATGCGTCGGATCGACGACACGACCGCCGCGGATGAGGATGTCGTAGGAGTCAGTCATGGAGTTGGTCACCTTCAGGGTCGAGGGAATGGGCGATCTCTCCGCCGACGACGGTCGCGCGCACGCGCACGTCCGCGAGTTGATCCTCGTCGATGGAGAGGAGATTGCGGTCGAACAGAGTGAGGTCAGCGTCCTTACCGATGGCGAGAACGCCGCGCCGGTGATCCGCGTAAGCGGCCACCGCCGAGCCGTGGGTGTAGGCGGTCAACGCCTGGCGCATGGTGAGCGCATTGGGGCCGGAGTCGGACTCGGAGCCGACG
>JBQCDC010000137.1:0-5828 GCA_051961575.1 Marmoricola sp. | reverse complement strand
CCCGTCAGCGGAGGCCTCCCAGTCGGCACGACTGCTGGTCAGGCACAGCCCCTGCAACACCGGGATGTCCAGGGCGGCCATGCGCTCGACGTCCCAGGACTCGTCGTCCTCACCCGCACTCGCTGCCGCTGGGACGCTGCCACCGGCGGCCAGCACGGTCACGATCAGCGCGTCGAGCGTGCCCAGCGCCTCGTAGAGATCGTCGGGGGCCGACCGGAGACTGCCCGCGTAGATCGGGAGCCCGACGGCTTCACCGGTGGCATCGATGGCGTCGGCGAGCGCGTGGGCGAAGGCGGTGTTCCCCGACGCCTCGTGAGCCCGGTAGTACAGGACGCCCACTCGCCGCTTGTCGTTGGTCGAGTGCCCGGCGAAGCCGGGTGTATCGAGACCCCGCTTCGCCCAACCCCAGCTCGGAATCGCCGCGGGCGGCTCGAAGCCCTCACCGGTCAGGAGCAACGTGTCCGCCAGAAAGGCGTGCAGCTGAGCCAGGTTCGTCGGCCCACCCTCAGCCAGATACGCGTGGGCCTGAGCCGCGATGCCCATCGGCACGCTCGACAGTTCCATCAGCTCGGCGCTCGGTGACTGCTCGCCACCGAGGATCACGAGCGGGGTACCGGCCGATCGCACCTCCGCCAGTCCGGACCAGAGGTCATCCGGGGAGCCGAGCAGGCGGACCACGACGATCGCCGCGCCAGCCACCGTCTCGGCCAGCGCACTATCGGAGGTGCGCGCCGGGTTGGCCCACGAGTAGTCGGCGCCGCTGGCGCGAGCCGAGAGCAGATCGGTATCGGACGTGGAAAGTAGCGCGATGCGTGCAGACGACTCGGGCATGGTCCCGGGTTCCTCCTCCGGGGTTCTCGCCCCGTGTAGCGGTCGGATCAACCCGTGGCCAGTGTCTGGCTACGCGCTACGAGAGCGCTCACAGTGGCGGAACCGCCCCGGACTTCTGCTGCTTGAGCAGTCACCGGGTTCCTGCACCACAGGCATGCCGAAGACTACGGGAGAATCGCAACCATGCTCGCGCCGGTCTACCTCGTCAGACATGGTCAGTCGGAGTGGAACGTGCTGCGCCTGACCCAGGGGCAGACCTCCCACCCCCGCTTGACCGCGTTGGGTCATGCTCAGGCAGTGGCCGCCGCCGAGCTCATCGCTCGCGATCTCGACGCGCTGGGCCACACGCCTCATCGCGTGGTCACCAGTGACCTGGCCCGGGCGAGGGAGACGGCAGAGGTGCTCGGCCGGCATCTCGACGTCACCGTCGAGAGCGACGAACGGCTGCGCGAGCAGCATCTCGGCGTGTTGGAGGGTCGCACCTACGAGGAGACATGGGCCGCCGCCGATGCACTCGACTGGTCCGATCCGGAGGCGGCCGTCGAAGGCGGCGAATCGATGTCGGCCGTGCGGCGTCGCATGACCGCGGTCCTGTCAGACCTCAGTCCCGACCGGGTTCACGTACTCGTCTCCCACGGCGACGCGATCCGCGTGGCACTTGCCCATCTGCACGGCCAGGAGCCGAACCAGGCCCCGTGGGTGGAGGTACCCAACGGGGCCGTGGCTCGGTTCGACGGAGCGCTGACCTGGCTCGGCTGAGCCTCAGGGAGTCGGCCGGTCCAGGGTCTGGGTGCTGCCTCCGGCGATCGTGACGACGTTGCCGGTGAGACCACCGCGGTAGTTGATCGAACCACCCGCGATGACGAGCTCGAGCTTGTGACCCGCGGCGAACTGGTGAACGATTGCGGGCAGCCGCACCACGCACGGCAGGTTCGGGTTCACCCGGATCGGAGCCGTGAGCTGGCGGATGTCGGTCGCGGTTCCGTCGCGAGCCACGTCACGGAGCCGAACGAACAGCACCAGGTTGGTCAGCGGACCGGCGGGTGCCGTTGCGCCGCTGACCGGAGCAACCACCTTCAGGTGCAGCACCGGGCTACCGACGACGTCGAGGTTGCTCCCCAAGGTCGGCGTCACCCAGCTGGCGAAGGTGCCGGGCAGGTCCTTCTCCTGCTGCGGGATCGGCAGCGTCGAGCCGATGGCATCGATCGGGTTCATCGACGTTGGCAGGCCGCCCGGGAGAGTGACGAACGTCTGCGACTTGGTCCCGCTCGCCGCACCGGTGGTCAGCGCGGAGGAGCCCAGGTAGTAGCGGACCTTCGGGAAGTTGCCGTAGCTCGTCGCGGTGCCGAAAGCCGGAGTTGCGATGCCGGTGTAAGGCACCCAGTCACGGAAGTAGGCGAAGGCGGGGCCGGTGGGCGCCAGTATCTGGCCCTTGAGGTAGTGGGCGAACCAGTTGAAGACGCGGGCGGTCTCGTACTGGGTGGTCGGGTCCGGGTTGCTCGAGTCGAACTCGCCGGGCTGCGGCGAACCGCTCGAGTGGCCCCAGCTGTGCCAGATCATCGACACCGGGGTGTGCTGAGCGCTCAACGCCTGGTAGGTCGCCACAGCCTCGTTGAGGTTGAACAGGGTGTCGAACTCGCCCTGAGCGAGCAGCACCGGGATCTTGATCTTGCTCATGTAGGTCGCGACCGAGGCCGACTTCAGGTGTGCCTCGGTACCGGAGTCGAGCGTGCCGGTCGCTCCCGCGATCGCGAGACCAGGGCAGACCCAGGTCGCGAAGTTCGGGCACGGGATGAGGCGGCTCGGGTCGCTCTGCGCACCCTGGAGACCGTCGACCACGCCGATCGCCGAGAAGCCGAGGGCCCAGAAGACCTTGGCGTCACCGGGCGTGCTCGAGGACACCGTGGTGCCGACCTGGTTCGCGTTGTTGGGGGCGAGCGAGTAGCTGAGGTCGTTCCAGGTGATCATCGGGATGATCGTGTCCATGCGCGGGTCGACACCGGCCACGGCGAACTGGATCTCGCCACCGTAGGAACCGCCGATCATGCCGACCCGGGGGTCGTAGGTGTAGGCCTTGCCGTCGTGCGCGTGTGCGTCGTGGACGACCACGTTCAGGGTCGGTGCCGGTTGCTTGTGAGCCGCGTCGAGGAAGGCGATGCCGGGTGCGCCGCCGAGGTAGGAGACGAGCTGGCTGCCGGCGACACCGTCGTAGGCCGGGTCATCGAGCGTGATCTGGCAACCGGAGCCACCGAAGCCGAGGCCCGAGTACGACAGCACGACGTAGCCGTTGGAGGCGCCGTACTTGCCGAGACCCGCCTGGTCGTTCTTGCTCCCGCCGAAACCGTTGGTGGTGAGGATCGCGGGCACCCGCTGAGTGGCGGAGGCGGCGGTCGGGACGTACAGGTCACCGACGATGTCGCAGACCTGCTGGGACGGGCCCACCTTCACCGCGAAGTGCAGGGTCTGGACGGTGTACGGGGGCGGCGTGACCGCGGTGGCGGGCGAGAGGAGGCCCGACGCGAGAGTGCCGGAGACAAGTCCGGCGGCGGCAATGGCAGAGACGAGAACGCGCTTCACGTTCACGTTAACGAGCCATGTCGGGGGTGGTTACCGACGGGTAGTCGAAGGCTCGGCATCCGCCTCCGCACGCCATCGACGGCATGACAAACTTCTGAGCATGGGAGGTCGTAGCGAGGACAAGGGCGCCGCGGGCAAGCCACCACGGCCCGAGCCGAATCTCGAGCTGCCCTCGTTCCGGCTGCGGCGTAAGAAGAAGCCCGAGCCGTCAGTTCTCACGCCCGAGCCGTCAGTTGAACGCATCGTCGAGGCGCACCATCGGCTCGCGCCACCGCCACCGCCGGCTTCCGCCCACAAGGTCCCGCCGCCCCCGGGACCGGCAACCGCGCACACTCCGCCTCCGCCACCTCAGCAGAAGCTGGCACCGCCACCGCCGGCGCCGCGACCGCCAGCACCACCCGCTCCGGAGGCTGAGGCACCAGCCAAGCCCGCCAAGGAGCCCAAGGCACCGAAGGCAGCCAAGGAGCCGAAGCCTCCGAAGCCCGCTAAGCAACCGAAACCACCGAAGGCGCCTAAGCCCAAGCGCGAGCGCTCCACCGCGCCCTTCCGGTGGCTCCCGGGCTACCTTTCCGCGATCGTCGTCGGTGCCCTGTGCGGCGCGCTGACCGTGCTGCTCGCTTGGGCAACTGGGCGGGGCTGCGCTGAACTGCGCGGAGTCGGGACCTGCGGCGGCTATGGCGTGTTCGCCCTCGTCGCCATCCTCGGTATCGACGTGGTCATCGCGACGTCGCTCTTGCGGCTATGCCGCGTCATCGATCCTGCGACGACCGCGATGCTCGGCGTCGGACTCGTTGCCGTACTCGCGATGCTGTTCTTCCTCGACCAGACGCAGTCATTCGCGATGGTCTACGTCATCCCCATCCTGATGGCGGCAACGTTCACCTTCGCCTGGTGGATCACCAAGGCGATCGCAGAGCGCGTCGAGGATTAGAAGATCAGCGGACGAGCAGTTCGGCGATCTGCACGGTGTTGAGCGCCGCGCCCTTGCGGAGGTTGTCGCAGCTGATGAACAGCGCCAGGCCGCGGTTGTCCGGAACGCCCTCGTCCTGACGGATCCGACCGACGTACGACGGGTCGTTGCCGGCGGCCTCCAACGGGGTCGGGATGTCGGCGAGCTCGACTCCGGGAGCGGTCGCCAGCAGCTCGCGAGCGCGCTCGGGCGTCAGCGCCCGCTCGAACTCGGCGTTGATCGCGAGCGAGTGTCCCGTGAAGACCGGAACGCGGACGCAGATGCCAGAGACGGCAAGCTCGGGGATGCCGAGGATCTTGCGCGACTCGTTGCGCAGCTTCTGCTCCTCCTCGGTCTCGTCGAGACCGTCCTCGACGAGGTTCCCGGCAAAGGGCAGCACGTTGTAGGCGATGGTCTTCTTGTAGACGCCCGGCTCGGGGAACGCGACGGCACTGCCGTCGTACGCGAGCTCGGTCGCCTTGTCGCCGGCAGCGGCCACACCCGTCGCGAGCTCCTGCACGCCGGCCACACCCGAGCCCGAGACCGCCTGGTAGGTCGAGGCGATCAGACGCTTCAGGCCGGCCTCGTCGTGCAGGACCTTGAGCACGGGCATCGCAGCCATCGTGGTGCAGTTCGGGTTGGCGATGATCCCGCGACCTGCAGCCTTCACGGCCGCCATGGCCTCCGGGTTCACCTCGGAGACCACCAGCGGGATCGCGGGGTCCTTGCGGAAGGCCGAGGAGTTGTCGACGACGATCACGCCCGCGTCGACGAAGCGTTGGGCCTGTGCGCGCGAAGTGGTCGCTCCGGCTGAGAACAGCGCGATGTCGAGGCCCGTGGGGTCAGCGGTGGCGACGTCCTCGACGACGACCTCGCGGTCGCCGTACTGCAGGACCTTGCCGGCCGAACGCTCGGAGGCGAAGAACCGGATCTGGTCGGCGGGGAAGTTCCGCTCGAGCAGGATCTGACGCATGGCGACACCGACCTGGCCGGTCGCGCCCACGATTCCAATGTTGGTGCTCATCGCCCGGTACCTCCGTAGACCACGGCCTCGATCTCCTCCGAGCCGAGGTCGAACGCAGCGTGCGCGGCGTTGACCGCGGCCTCGACCTGAGCCTCGGCGACAACAACCGAGACGCGGATCTCGGACGTCGAGATCATCTCGATGTTCACACCTGCCTCGGAGAGCGCCTCGAAGAAGCGAGCCGAGATGCCCGGTGAGGTGCTCATGCCCGCACCCACGACCGAGACCTTGCCAACGCTGTCGTCGTACTGGAGCTGCTGGAAGCCGACGGCGGCCTGAAGCTTGGTCAGCGCGGCCATCGCCGTCTGCCCCTCGCCGCGCGGCAGGGTGAAGGAGATGTCGGTGAGGCCCGTCGCGGCCGCCGACACGTTCTGCACGATCATGTCGATGTTGATCGACGCATCCGCGACGGCGCGGAAGATCGAGGCCGCCTCGCCCGGCTTGTCA
>JBQCDC010000136.1:0-4046 GCA_051961575.1 Marmoricola sp. | reverse complement strand
CTACAAGAGCTACGTGGGCGAGGACGTCGCGATCCGCAAGCTGCTGAGCAAGGGCATGGAGCGCGCCGGCATCTCCCGCGTGGAGATCGAGCGCACCCGTGACCGCGTCCGCGTGGACATCCACACCGCGCGTCCCGGCATTGTCATCGGTCGCCGTGGCGCCGAGGCCGACCGCATCCGCGGCGACCTGGAGAAGCTCACCGGCAAGCAGGTTCAGCTCAACATCCTCGAGGTCAAGAACCCCGAGATCGACTCGCAGCTCGTTGCGCAGGGTGTCGCTGAGCAGCTCTCGGGCCGCGTGCAGTTCCGTCGTGCCATGAAGAAGGCCATGCAGACCTCGATGCGCTCGGGTGCCAAGGGCATCCGGATCCAGTGCTCGGGTCGTCTCAACGGTGCGGAGATGTCGCGCTCGGAGTTCTACCGCGAGGGTCGCGTTCCGCTGCACACGCTGCGTGCCGACATCGACTACGGCTTCTACGAGGCCCGCACCACGTTCGGTCGCATCGGCGTCAAGGTGTGGATCTACAAGGGCGAGGTCGCCGGCACCCGTGCCGAGCGTGAGGCCCAGGCTGCCGCTCGCGCCGGTGCTCCCGGTCGCTCGCGCGCCGGTCGTAGCGACCGTCCGACCCGTGGTGGCCGCGCTGGCCGCACGGACCGTGACGCCGCCGTCGAGACCGCCGCTCCCGAAGCCGTCGAGGCCGCCGTTGCGGTCGAGGCGCCTGCTCAGACTACGAATGATGGGGAGGCCTGATCCGCATGCTGATGCCCCGTAGGGTCAAGCACCGCAAGCAGCACCACCCCAAGCGGACGGGTGCTGCCAAGGGTGGGACCAAGCTCGCGTTCGGCGACTTCGGCATTCAGGCGGTCGAGGGTCACTACGTGACCAACCGTCAGATCGAGGCCGCTCGTATCGCCATGACGCGTCACATCAAGCGTGGCGGAAAGGTGTGGATCAACATCTACCCCGACCGCCCGTTGACCAAGAAGCCGGCTGAAACCCGTATGGGTTCGGGTAAGGGTTCGCCCGAGTGGTGGATCGCGAACGTCAAGCCCGGCCGCGTGATGTTTGAACTGTCCGGTGTTCCGGAGGACGTTGCTCGCGAGGCCATGCGCCGTGCGATGCACAAGCTCCCCATGAAGTGCCGGTTCGTCACCCGTGAGGCTGGTGAATTCTGATGAGCGTCAAGGAATCGAGCGCGACCGCGCTGGACGAGCTGAACGACGTGGACCTCGAGGCCAAGCTGCGCGAGGCCAAGGAGGAGCTGTTCAACCTCCGCTTCCAGTCCGCGACTGGTCAGCTGGAGAGCCACGGCCGCCTGCGGACCGTTAAGAAGGACATCGCCCGGATCTACACCGTGGTGCGTGAGCGCGAGCTCGGCATCCGGACCGCTCCGGGTGGGAATGAGGAGAACAACGCATGAGCGACGTGACTGCCGAGCGCACGGCTCGCAAGGTCCGCGAGGGCATCGTGGTCAGCGACAAGATGGACAAGACCGTGGTCGTGTCGGTCGAGGACCACGTGAAGCACGCCCTCTACGGCAAGGTCATGCGCCGGACCTCGAAGTTGAAGGCCCACGACGAGCCGAACGCCTGCGGCGTCGGCGACCGGGTCCTCATCATGGAGACTCGCCCGCTGAGCGCCACCAAGCGCTGGCGCGTGGTCGAGATTCTCGAGAAGGCCAAGTAGTCCGCGCCTAGCGCGACTGCCAACGGCTTCTTTACAGATTTCGTAAGACAAGGACAAGACTGTGATCCAGCAGGAATCGCGACTCAAGGTCGCCGACAACACCGGTGCGAAGGAGATCCTTTGCATCCGTGTTCTCGGTGGCTCGGGACGTCGCTACGCCGGCATCGGCGACATCATCGTCGCGACCGTCAAGGACGCCATCCCTGGTGGCAACGTCAAGAAGGGCGACGTCGTCAAGGCGGTTGTCGTGCGCACCGTCAAGGAGCGCCGCCGTCCCGACGGTTCGTACATCCGCTTCGACGAGAACGCTGCCGTCATCCTCAAGAACGACGGTGAGCCCCGCGGCACGCGCATCTTCGGCCCGGTCGGCCGCGAGCTTCGCGACAAGCGGTTCATGAAGATCATCTCGCTGGCTCCGGAGGTGCTGTGATGGGTACGTCTGCCATCAAGAAGGGCGACACCGTCAAGGTCATCGCCGGCAAGGACAAGGGCGCCGAGGGCAAGGTCATCTCGGTTCTCCGCGAGGAGTCCCGCGTCGTCGTCGAGGGCGTCAACCTGGTCAAGCGGCACACCAAGGCCGTTCAGGATGGCTCCGGCACCACCGGCGGCATCGTGACCGCTGAGGCGCCGATCCACGTCTCGAACGTGATGCTGGTCGAGGGCAAGGGCACCACGCGCGTCGGCTTCAAGCGCGTCGAGGCCACCAAGCAGCGTCCCGACGGATCGAGCTACAAGGTCGAGCGCAGCGTGCGTATCTCGCGCAAGACGGGTGAGGAAATCTGATGACTGAGACAAGCGTTGAGCGCGTGACCCCGCGCTTGAAGACGAGGTATCGCGAGGAGATCGCTCCCGCCCTGCGCGAGCAGTTCGACTACGCGAACGTCATGCAGGTTCCCGGTCTGACCAAGATAGTGATCAACATGGGTGTCGGCGAGGCGGCTCGTGACTCCAAGCTGATCGAGGGTGCCATCGCGGACCTCACCGCGATCACCGGTCAGAAGCCGCAGGTCACCAAGGCCCGCAAGTCGATCGCTCAGTTCAAGCTGCGCGAGGGCATGCCGATCGGCGCCCACGTGACGCTGCGCGGCGACCGCATGTGGGAGTTCCTGGACCGCCTCCTGGCGACCGCGCTTCCCCGTATCCGTGACTTCCGTGGTCTGTCGGCCAAGCAGTTCGACGGTCGTGGCAACTACACCTTCGGTCTGACCGAGCAGGTGATGTTCCACGAGATCAACCAGGACCGGATCGACCGCTCGCGCGGTATGGACATCACGGTGGTCACCACGGCCACGACCGACGATGAGGGTCGCGCACTGCTCAAGCAGCTCGGCTTCCCGTTCAAGGAGAACTGACATGGCGAAGACTGCGCTGAAGGTCAAGGCCGCTCGCAAGCCCAAGTTCGCGGTGCGTGGTTACACGCGCTGCCAGCGTTGTGGCCGCCCGAAGGCCGTGTACCGCAAGTTCGGCCTGTGCCGTATCTGCCTGCGAGAGATGGCGCACCGCGGCGAGCTGCCCGGCGTGACCAAGTCGAGCTGGTAAATCCCAACCGCTGAAGGTCCCCTCCGGGGAAACCACAGAAGAAAGAACACATCATGACGATGACTGACCCGATCGCAGACATGCTGACGCGTCTGCGCAACGCCAACCAGGCGTACCACGACTCCGTGTCGATGCCCTACAGCAAGCTGAAGGAAGGCGTCGCGGAGATCCTCAAGCAGGAGGGTTACATCACCTCCTACTCGGTGCGCGACAACGAGGGTGTCGGCAAGACGCTCGACATCACCCTCAAGTACGGCCGCAGCCGTGAGCGCTCGATCGCCGGCGTCCGCCGCATCAGCAAGCCCGGTCTGCGCGTGTACGCCAAGCACACCGCGCTTCCGAAGGTCCTCGGCGGCCTCGGCGTTGCGATCATCTCCACCAGCCAGGGTCTGTTGACGGACCGTCAGGCCAACTCGAAGGGCGTGGGTGGGGAAGTCCTCGCCTACGTGTGGTGATCTGACATGTCGCGTATTGGCAAGCTTCCGGTTCCCGTGCCCTCGGGTGTCGACGTTGCGCTCGACGAGCGCCTCGTGACCGTCAAGGGCCCGAAGGGAACGCTGTCGCACACCGTTGCGGCGCCGATCACCGTTGATCGCGCCGAGGACGGCACCCTCGAGGTCAAGCGTCCCAACGACGAGCGCCTCAGCAAGTCGCTGCACGGTCTGACCCGCACGCTCATCAACAACATGGTCGTCGGCGTCACCACCGGCTACGAGAAGAAGCTCGAGATCGTCGGCGTGGGTTACCGCGTGCTCTCCAAGGGCCCGACCCAGCTGGAGTTCCAGCTCGGTTACTCGCACCCGATCATCTTCGACGCTCC
>JBQCDC010000135.1:0-12576 GCA_051961575.1 Marmoricola sp. | reverse complement strand
ACGCAAGCAGACATGGCTACACGGGCAGGGCTGTGCTCGCCAACCCGCTCCCGCCACCGGCCCCACCAGCGCAACCGACTCTAGGGTTGAGGCATGGCCAAGCTCGCGGATCGGCTGGATGCGTATCAGCGTCGTCATCCGACGCTTGGCCTGCCTCTCGGGGTCCTGTACAAGTTCTTCGACGACCAAGGCAACTACCAGGCGGCGATCCTCACCTACTACGGCTTCATCGCGATCTTCCCGCTGCTGCTGACCGCGTCGTCGATCCTCGGATTCGTCCTCCAGAGTGATGTCTCGCTGAAGAACGAACTGTTGAACTCGGCGCTGCGCCAGTTCCCCATCGTCGGCACGCAGCTTGGGCAACCCGAGGGACTGCGGGGCAGCACGCCAGCGATCATCGGGGGCACGATCGTCGCGCTCTATGGCGCGGCTGGCCTGGGGCAAGCCACTCAGAACGCCATCAACGTCGCGCTGGCCGTCCCGCGCAACAGCCGGGTCAATCCGATCGTGGCGCGGCTTCGCAGCCTCGTTCTGTTGTTAGGCGGCGGGCTGACGGTGTTGACCATCGCGGTTCTGAGCAGCCTGGCGAGTCAGCCCGGTGGTTTCGGAATCCACGTCGGCAGCAGCCTGGCCTGGATCCTCCGGATCAGTTCGGCGGTGCTCACCGCTTTCGTGCTCGGGGCCATGGTGAGGTTCGCTTCGTCGCGGAGGCTCACGATCCGGCAGGTGATTCCGGGGGCGGCCGTGGTCGCGGTGCTGTGGCAGCTGCTGCAGGACGTCGGCGGCATCTACGTGGAGCATGTGGTGAAGAAGGCGAGCGCGATGAACTCGACCTTCGCGCTCGTGCTCGGCCTGGTGGCGCTCATGTACCTGGCCGCCACCATCGCGGTCCTGGGCCTGGAGATCAACGTGGTGTTGGCCGAGCGCCTCTATCCGCGCGCACTGCTGACGCCGTTCACCGACGAGGTGCAGCTCACCGAGGCGGACCGTCGCGCCTACGCCCGCTACGCGCAGGCCCAACGCCACAAGGGCTTCGAGCGCATCACCGTCGAGTTCGACCAACCCGACGAGCAACCACCCCCCTCGTAGGCTGGAAAGTAAGGGACCCGTTGATCAACCTCTACGAGAGGAGCCGCAACGTGAACGACCTGAAGATCGCTGTCATCCTGGGCAGCACCAGACCCGGCCGCAACGGCCAGGCCGTCGCCGACTGGGTCATGAAACAAGCCGCGAGCCGCCAGGCGACCTACGACCTGATCGATCTGGTCGACCACCCGCTCCCCCTGCTGGACGAGGCGATCCCACCTTCCCGCGGTCGCTACTCCAACAAGCACACGAAGGCGTGGGCGAACTTGATCGCGGGGTATGACGGGTTCGTCTTCGTCTCCCCCGAGTACAACCACTCGACGTCGGCCGCCCTCAAGAACGCGCTGGACTACCTGTACGCCGAGTGGAACAACAAGGCGGCAGCGTTCGTCGCCTACGGATCCGCCGGCGGCGTGCGTGCCGTCGAGCACCTCCGCACGATCGCCTCCGAGCTCCAGATGGCGCACGTCCGGCAGCAGCTCGCATTCTCGCTGCGCACGGACTTCGAGGAGTTCACCACCTTCGCGCCGGACGCCGCTCACGAGGAGGTCGCGCAGGCGATGTTCGACCAGCTCGAGGCCTGGGCGGGTGCTCTGAAGTCGCTGCGGATCAAGGAGGAGGAGTCGCCGACTGGCTAGTCAGGGCGACTCTCATCCGCTGAACACGAAAGTGGTGGCTCCGCAGGAGCACTCGTAGCGGTTCAGGCTGTGGTTGTCGACGAACTCGACCTCGGCGATCCGCCAGACATGGTCGTGGCCGACATCCAGAGCGGTGGCACTCATGGGTCACCAGTACCCCAACGCATCACGGCGCAAACGCGATCCGACCACTCCGAATTGTCGGAATGCGGGCGGCATGGCCGCAGCAGCCAGGGGTACGACGACGGAAGTAGGAATACCTCAACCCGGAGGACCGCCATGATGACCACGACCCCCACACCCGGACAGCCGGGCGAAGCGCCGGCACCGCCGGTGGATCCGACGGACCCGGTCCACCAGACCCCGGATCCCGAGGAGGAGCCGGAGCCCGAGCCCGAGTCGGACCCGAGCTTCTACCTCCCCTAGCGATGACCCTGACCTCGAAGGGGCCGAGCAGCACCGCGCGCGGAGACGCGCTCAGGGGCAAGACGATCGTGGTCACCGGCGGCAACAGTGGCATCGGCGAGGCCATCGTCCTGGCCGCTGCTGCACAGGGGGCTAACGTGGTCATCGACTACGTCATCGATCCCGAGGGGACGGCGGCCCTCGCCGACCGGGTCGAAGCCCTCGGGGGTACCGCCCTGGGGGTGAAGGCCAGTGTCACCGAGCCGTCGGACCTGCGGATGCTGGTCCGCGAGGCCGTGAGCGCGTTCGGTCAGCTCGACGTGATGATCAACAACGCGGGCATCGAGAACCGGACCAGCCTCCTCGACACGTCTGAGGCGGATTTCGGCAAAGTCATGGACGTGAACCTGAAGGGCGCTTTCTTCGGATGCCAGGCGGCGGCGAAACAGTTCGTCACCCAGGGCACCGGCGGCCTGATCATCAACATTTCCTCGGTCCATGAGGACTGGCCGATGCCCGGCAACATCGCTTACTGCGTGGCCAAAGGCGGCCTCCGGATGCTCACTCGGACCGCCGGAGTCGAGCTCGCCGCCCACGGCATCCGGATGATCAATGTCGCTCCCGGAGCCGTGGACACCCCGATCAATGCCTCCACCGAGTCGGATCCCGACTTGCTGGCCAAGCTGGACAAGGCGATCCCCCTGGGTCGGATGGCAACGCCCGCCGAGATCGCCGACCTGGTCGTCTACCTTGCCGCGAGCGGCGCGACCTACATGACCGCGACCACCGTGACCGTCGACGGCGGCCTCACACAGGGCAGCGTCGGGCTCTGACCGCACCGAGGACGGACTCGGCAGCAGTCAGCGGTGGACGATCGTCGAGCACGTGTGCCCGTCCCCGTCGGCGGTGTCCAAGTGGTAGCGGAAGGCGAGGTTCGACTTCTCGAACTGCTCGAACCAGTGATCCCAGTCCAGGGGCTCCAGCTGCTCGGTGGGGAAATCGATCCGGAGAATCCCGACCACGTCCCTGCCGTCGGCGCCTCGCACCCGGCACGGAATGCCGCCGTGACGCTCGACCCATGCAGTGATCTCGTGATGATCCGTCGTGGTGATCGTCCTTGACGACATGTGCCTCAACTCCTTCATGCTGAAGCCTGGGTACCCCGTCTGCCCGCTTCCACGCCCTTGGTTCGACGCGGTCACGAATCCCTCAGCCGAGCAGAGTCCCCAGGCCGACCAGCCGCAGCACACGCTCGACGTAGGGCGAGCAGGCGACGAGCTCGAGCCTGCGGCCAGAGGATCGCGCCTCGTGGTCGAGGGTGATGACCGCATTGACCCCGGTCGAGTCCATGAAGCCCACCCCACTCAGATCCAGGCGGAGGCAGGTGACCTCGGCTTGGCCGAGGACGTCTGTCGCCGCCGACACGAAGACCGGCACCGTCATCAGGTCGAGATCCCCTGTGACCACGAGTGTCGGCTGATCGAAACTGTCATCGCGTACCACTGCGTCAAAGGTCAGCATCCTCTTGCCTCCTCCTTGGTGTCGGCCCGGGCACATTCCCCAAGGTTCCCGTTGGCGCCCCGCGCAAACGGGTGCGGGATGGGATCGGCTCCCTCGGGTACCCCTCAGCATGCGCGGGCAGTCAGGAGGGTGAGCGGAGCGTTGAAGGACGAGAAGAGGATCACGCGGAACTGGGTCGAGCTGCTGCAGGAGCTTCGGGTCGCCCAGACCGGCGTTCAGATCCTGACCGGCTTCCTGCTGACCGTCCCCTTCTCCAACCGGTTCTCCAGGTTGACGGACCTCCAGCTCACCACCTACCTGTGCGTTCTCGTGGGAGCGATCGCGACCAGTGCCCTGCTCGTAGCTCCGGTTGTCTTCCACCGCATGCTCTTCCGTCAGCAGCGGCGGCCCTGGCTCGTCCAAGCTGCGCACGTCAGCGCCCTGTCGGGCCTCGCCCTCCTCAGCCTGGTCAGCTGCGGTGCCGCGTTTCTGGCGTTCGACATCGGCACCTCGACACAGGTGGCGTCCGTTGTCGGCGGAGGGCTCCTGGCCTTCTTCGTCGTGCTCTGGTGTGTCCCGCTCGTCGCTCGCGCCCGCTATCGCCGGAAGGACGGGGAGAGCTCTCCTACCGCAGCGCGCTCCGAATCGCGTCGCGGGTTCGATCGACCAGCGCCGCCAACGGCCCGAGGGCCAGCACCGCGGTCTCGTGACCGGTGACACCGGGGTGCGGCCGCGTCGGTGCGACCGTCATCGCGGCATCGAGCTGGCGCCCCATCGACTGACGCTCGGCTGAGGTGCACTGCTCCTGGATCGCCGGGAACTCGATCTTCTCCTCGGCGCTGGCGTGCTGGTCCACCGCACTTTCGAGTGCCACCAGGGCCGCCATGAACTCCGGGTCGTCGACCGGCACGCCGGACATGTCGTCGAGGTCGCGGGTGGCTTTGTCCTCCTCGTCGTCGCGGGCGTCCGGCTCTAGGTCGCCGATGAGATGGCGCACGACGGGCCGCACGATCATCTCCTCGGCGGTCTCGTGCACGACGATCAGCCCGCACAGCTCCGCGAACAGCTCTCGGCGCACGCTGCCGCTCGCGTTGCGGACCTCCTCGAAGAGGTCACGGATCCTGGTGTGCTGCTCGAGCAGCTTGCGGACCACGTCGTCCTCGGTCAGGATCACCGACCGTTCCTCCGTCACATTCGCCATCTCAACTCTCCCTCTCGTTGTCGTCGACCACGTGGACGGCGGCCTCCTCGGCGCTCGCACCGGCACCGTCGATACCCACGTCCTCCGCGAGCGCCTCTGGCTCGACGTCGTCGCGCGCTCCCTCGTCCGGCGCGATCAGGCGTCCTGCTCGCCGATCGCCGACCGATCCCGGTGGGGACGGATCGTCCTCAGCGGGCGACTCCTCCTGAGCTTCCTCCGGCTCCTCCTGGCGCAGCCGGTCCTCGATCGTCTCGCCCTCGATCTGCTCGCGGGCGGTCACGCCGTGCGCCGTCGACCCGCGTAGCCGCTCCGGCGGCGAGATGCCTTCGTCGAGAATGTCGTCGACGCCACGATCGTCGAGTGTGTCCTCAGGCTGAAGCTGCTCGTGGTCACTCATCGCCTAGTCCTCATCCGTGTCGAGCCGGCCGGAGGCGTCCTCGATGTGCGCGCGCACGAACCAGCAGAACAGCTCGAGCTTCTGGGACTGCCCGATGAGCATGTCCTGACTGACCAGGTCGAGGTCGCCCAGCTCGTCGATGCTCGTCCGGTTCGCAGCGATGACCTCGCGGTAGTACCGGTCCAGTGCTACCAGGTGGTCATGGGTCGGGGCTCGTCCGACGCGATAGTCCTGGTCGAGCGCGCGGGCCAGCGCCACCGGAGTGCCGTCGGGCGAGCCGCCCAGCGTGGCGATCCGTTCGGCGAGCTCGTCCGCCATCGCCCGCACGTCGTCGACCTGCGGGTCGATCATCTTGTGCACGGCGATGAACTGCGGGCCTACCACGTTCCAATGGACGTGCTTGAGGGTGAGGTGGAGTCCGTTGGCGGCATGAAGCCGCTCCTGCAGGATCGTGATGACACGCCTTGCCTCGGACTCCCCCAGACCTGGGGTCGTGTACTCGATGCTCTGGTGTGTCGGTTTGGTGATCGTCATGGCGAGCCCGTACCCGATTCACCGAAAACGATGACGGGCTCGACTAGCCCTCGATGTCGGCGCCCTCCATGGCGCTGCGAAGGTCGCGCAGGATCCTGCTCAGCAGTCGCGACACCTGCATCTGCGTGACACCGAGAGCCGCGCCGATCTCACGCTGAGTCAGGCCCTCGAAGTAGCGGAGTTCGACGATCCGCCGGTCGCGCGGCTTGAGTGCCTTCACCAGCGGGCCCAACATCACGCGCGCCTCCGCGCTGGCGAGGTCGTCGTCATTGCCGGCCAGGGTGTCCATCGCAGGGCGCGCGTCTGGGCCGACCGGGGTGTCGAGGGAGGAGGGGGCGAAGCACCCATCCAGGGCGAGAGCTTCGACGACGTCGTCGAGCTCGACGCCCAGCCGATCGGCGATCTCACGAGGACGAGGCGCACGGTGGAGCTCTTGGATGAGGTCCGGCTCGATGCCCCAGATGCTGGCCTGCAGCTCCTGGATGCGGCGCGGCGGGCGGACGACCCAGCCCGCATCGCGGAAGTGCTTGCGCAGCTCCCCGCGGATCGTGGGGACGGCGAAGTCGGCGAAGCGCGAACCGCGAGTCGGATCGAAGCGCCGAGCCGCCTGCACCAGTCCGAGGCTGGCGACCTGGATGAGGTCGTCGGCCGGGATCCCTCTGCCCATGTAGCGCGTCGCGAGACCTCGTGCCATGTCCAGGTTCAGCTGAACGGCGCGATTGCGGAGGACTTCCGCTTCGTCGGGTGGAGCCGCCCACGCCTCTTGGAGAAGGGTGTTCGTCTGCTGCTCGCAGTCGAAGGGGCTCAGTTCAAGAAGGTTGGACACGATGTGCCGCCTCACATGGCGTGGTACGCCGCGGCGGCTAGCTGTGTAACCGTCGTTCGAGCACCCCCCGATGCCCTGTCTCTCCTACCTTTCTACCCGGGTTCGCGTCGAACGTCCAGTCTTGCCGCCTAGTTCTCGGAGACGTGGCGCCCGAACGTGATCGAGGTCGCGAGCCGGTCGTTCCTCACTTCGACGTCCGAATCCAGCCCCACGAGCATCAGCCACGCCAGACCATCGCGTGCGACGGTCCTGCCGGGCGTGCATGGCACGGACAGCACCGCACGGAACGACGACGCCGCCACCGTCAACTCAGCGCTCAGCTGAGGGTCAGATGCTTGCGAGACAATCTCAAGAAGAAGCGTGGCGGCCTCGTCGGCGGCGATCTGCATGTCCTCGATGTCGTCCGGAGCAAGATCCGCGAGCGCACTGGCCGCTCGGACGGTGACGCGCAGGGCGGCCAAGAAACGTGGCTCCGCGGGCAGCGTGATCCGAATGGTGCTGCCTGGGCTCTCCTCGCCCCGGGCGTTCACCATTCCCCTCAGAGGATCATGCCTATCCACTCAGGATCGAACTCCACTCTCGCGTTCGACGCAGCGTACGTCCTCCGTCAATCCCCAGGCGGTGACTCGCCGCCCTCGGACTCCTCGGCCTCCGAGGACGGGTCCGTCGAGGTGCGCTTCTTCGCCGCGGCCTCGCCGATGATCTCTCCCGCCTTCTCGTCGAGGTGCTGGCGCTCCTCGTTGGCATCGCGCTTCTCCGGGTCGTGCGGACGCTTGAGGTCCTCGGCCTTCCGCTTGATCTCCGGGTCCACGTTCATGCCAGCACCTCCTGTCGTCGAACGCTCCACGCAGGCGTCGTACCCAGGCCCATCGGTCGCATGCATTCCCACCCTTCGGGTACCGCGGGGCGAGGAGGTTGACCACGATGAGTCCACAACGAGCATGGAACGCCAAGCGTGAACGGCAGTACGAGCACGTCAAGGAGAGCCTCAAGGACCGCGGGCACAAGGAGAGCGAGGCGGAGGAGATCGCCTCGCGAACGGTCAACAAGGAACGGGCGCGGAGCGGTGAGTCGAAGCGCGCGAGCAAGACCTCGACGCAGGACATCTCCAGCTCGCGCCGAGGCGGCCTGCGCTCCCATCGCGGTGAGGGCGGCCGGACCAAGGCGCAACTGTACGAAGAAGCACGGCGCCGCAACATCCATGGACGGTCCACGATGACCAAGGCCGAGCTGACGAAGGCGCTTGGGAGCCGTTGACCGCGCTACCTGCGCGGATCCTCTCGGTGTCCGGTGTGGAGATACGGCGCCTGGTCGTAACGCGCGAGCTCGGAGAGCGGCGCGTCCGGGCTCAGCACACGACGCTCCCTGGTCGCAAGACGGCGCTGATGGCCCTTGCGCACCGCGACGGACAACAGGACCAGTAGCCCTACGGCAACGATGACAATCGCCACGATGCTCGCGATGATCCCCATCACGGCGCCTCCGCCTCTGCTCCGGTCCCCTCGGTGGTGCAGGTACCCCGCCCCGACGATGGTGAAACCTCCGCGAACCGCGTCAGGCCTCCGGCTCAGCCGCTTCCTCCGCGACCTCGGCCGAGAATAGGTCGCTCAGGCCGACCAGCGACAGAACCCGGTCGACTGCCGGTGACGTCTTCGTGATCACCAAGGAACCTTCCCGCTCGAGAAGCAGGTTGCGAATCTTGATCAACGCGCCCAATCCGGTCGAGTCGATGAATCGGATGGCGGACAGGTCCAGGCGGAACCGCTCATAGTGGCTGGCCGCCATCACTTCCTCCGCACGTGCGAGGAGGAGGGGCGCCGTTGCGAGATCGAGGTCCCCGACGACGTGGAGGATCGGCGAATCCATCTCATCGCCCTGCACGTTCGTTTCGAATGTGGACATCACCGCGCCCCGCCCTACTGAGAGGTCTAATCGGTCCACAGCACACTACTCGCCTCGGCGGACGGCGCTGTCCGCGTCCCGTGTCTGCCCCGGCGCATGACAAGGATCGCGATGTCGTCCTCGGCGAGGGCGTCACCAACCACATCGCCCAGCGCACGCACGCAGACCCGCTCCGGATCCTGAGTCGTTGCGATGATGCGACGCAACCGGCCCAGGTTGTCGGCGAGCATGTCGTGGTCCTCGTCGCCGGGCTCGGGACGCCGCTCGACCAGGCCATCGGTGAATACGCACAGGACGCCACCCTCGCCCAGGTGGACCGACGAGGTGCGCCTCTTGATGCTGGCATCCAGTCCGAGCAGCGGGTCGACGGAGATCGCGACGTCGACCGGTGCTCCGTCACCAGCGGCGACGACGGGGAGCAGGTGTCCCGCAGAGCTGAACCGCCAGTCGCAGAACGGCTCGCGCGCCACGCCGTAGATGACGGTGGCCAGGGCGCCGATCTCGAAGTGGCTGATCTTGCGGTCGAGAAGCTCGAGGACCTGAGCCGGATCGTCGTGCTCGAGTGCATAGGCCCGCAGCGCGCTCCGGAGCCGGCCCATCACAACGGCGGCCTCCAGCCCGTGACCGACGACGTCTCCCATCACCAGGCCGATGCGATCGTCGGGCAGCTGGAAGACGTCGTACCAGTCACCGCCGAGATCGCCCTCCGCCGGCACGTAGCGCGCGGCCATCTCCAGCCCGCGGTGGACCGGCGGAAGGGTGGGCAGCAGGCTGCGCTGCAGGGTGAGGGCAGCCGCATGCTCGTCGCCGATGAACTGGTCGTGCAGTGCGGGAGCTATGTCGGAGGCGGCCCCGGTCAGTCGGAGGACGTCGCCAGCGTCGAAATTCCTCGGCTGCAACGACCCGACATGCCGCCCGCCCAGGAGCTCACTCCCGAGGATGATCGGCACGCCGAGCAGACTTCGCACTCCGCGCTCCAGGAGCACCGGATCGATGACGTTCGAGGCATCGACCTCCGGCACGACGACCGGCTGGCGCGTCTGCGCCACGCGGCCCACGAAGCCCGAGCCGATCGGTATCCGAACCGCGCGGCCGACGGCCGTGCCGAGCCCGATGTCCATCAGCGGCTCCAGTACTGACCGCGTCCGGTCGACGAGGAAGATCGCCACCGTGTCGCTGGCCATGGCCTCGCGCACCTCCGCCAGCATGTCGCGCACGACGCGAGGCCGGGACCATTGCCGCCTGGTCCATGCGCTGGCCGGAGAGCCACCCTCGCGCCTGCCCGCAGACCGCCGCCCGCTCGAGGAGGCCAAGCGGAACCACACCGTCTTCCCGGGCACCGCAGGGTCGACGGCCACCCCCCAGGCGGTCGCCAGTGATTGGACGATGCGCAACCCCCTGCCCGAGGTCGAGGTCGGTCCCGACTCCGCCTGCGCTACCCGCGGCAGTTCCTCGCCTTCGTCGAAGACGCTGACGAGGAGTCCGTCCTCGTCAGAGGACATGGAGAGCTTGATGGCGGCGCGGCCGTGCTGGATCGCGTTGCTCACCAGCTCGGAGACCATGAGCTCGGCGTCGGCGACCTCTTCGACGCCGAGGTCAGCGGCGTAGTTGCGCACGGCCGTTCTCGCCAGCGACACCGACTTGCGACGTGGCGCAAGTCGAAGGTCTGCTTGCCCGTTCACGAGTTTCCCATCGCCGTGCTGCTCCTCAGTGAGCGAGTGCCCCCGAACCAAGATCAACCTAGCCCGCCTCTACCCGTGCTCTCGCTGGGTGCTGACCGGACCGGAGTATCGAGGCCGAGCAGGATGATGCATGCGAGCCCGCGGCGGCCGACGCCGATCCAGTCGGCGGTCCGGACGATCATGGCCTTCAGCACCGCGCTCCCGTACCCGGATTCACGCGATCGATGCGTCGTGGACGCCGACCGAATCTTCACGCCATCACCAGCCGTGGGATCACCTCAGCGCCGTAGAAGTCGATCATCTCCCGGTAGTGCGGACCCATATTGGCGACGTGCAGGACGTCGTAGCCCGCGATGGCGTAGCTGCGGATCTGGTGGAGGTGCTCCTCGACGTCGCACCCCGCGACGACGGAGTCGGCGGTCATCTCCTCGGAGACGAGCTGGGATGCCTGCTCGAAGTGGTGCGGCGACGGTAGGACCTGGGCGAGCTCGCCCGGCAGACCGGAGTTGGCCCACAGCCGATGGGCGTGCTCGACGCCCTCCGCCTTGCTCTGGGCGAAGGCGACCTTGGCACCGGCTTGCGCGGGCTTGCCGTCGGAACCGTCCTTGAACTGCTCGACCAACTCGGCGTCGGGCGAGGTCGAGATGTAGCCGTCGCCGATGCGCGCCGCCAACGCCGTGGACTTCGGCCCGAAGCCGGACACATACACCTCCGGGGGCTGCTCGGGACGGGTGTAGATGCGGGCGGTGTCGGTCCGGTAGTAGGTGCCGTCGAAGGTCACCTCCTCGCCGCCCCAGAGCTGTCGCATCAGCTCGACGGCTTCCTCCAGCATCTCCAGCCGGATGTCCGCGCTGGGCCAGGCGTCGCCGAGGATGTGCTCGTTGAGGGCCTCGCCGGATCCGACGCCGAGCGTGAGACCCCCGGGGAGCATGCGGGAGGCGGTCGCGGCGGCCTGGGCGATCACCGCCGGATGCATGCGTACGGTCGGACACGTCACGGCCGTGGTCACCGGTAGCGAACAGGTCTGCGACAGGGCGCCGATCACCGCCCAGACGAAGGCGCTCTGCCCCTGCGCGTCGTTCCACGGGTGGTAGTGGTCGCTGATCCAGAGCGAGGTGAAGCCGGCGTCCTCCGCCGCCCGCGCCTGTTCCACCAGCTCCTCCGGCGAATATTCCTCGCAGGACAAGAAGTACCCGAGTCGCATGCGCGCCCTCCTCGATCGACGGTTCTCTGCCCAGCCGTACCCGCACGACCCGCTGACATGCAGAGGTCAGACCCGATACGGCTCCAGGTCACGTTCCTTCAGCGTGTAGCCGTGACCGAGCGCTCCGGGGTCGACCACCAGTCGGCCGTCCTGAAGGTCACCGCAGCCGTCGATGAATCGACCCTCGATCCGTACGTGGTCGTGGAACCACTCCAGGTGGCGCAGATTCGGCGTGGCCATCGCCGCGAGGGCTTGCAGGTGGGGCGCGCAGTGGCCGGAGACATCGAGGCAGAACGATGCGGCGAGTGCGGCCGTCCGCAGCCAGCCGGTGATGCCGCCGCACCGCGTGGCGTCGATCTGTAGGCAGTCGACGACCTCGCAGAGGCGGCGCGACTCGGCCAGGTCGTTGGCGTACTCGCCTGCCGCGACGTCCAGATCGAGCATGGCGCTCAGCTGAGCCAACCCCGACTTGTCATCGCTGCTCACGGGCTCCTCGAACCAGACCACGCCCAGGTCATTGAGGTGCCGACCGATCCGGGCGGCTTGCTTGCGGCGGTATCCGCCGTTCGCATCGACCAGCAACTGGCGGTTCGCTCCGATCAGCTCGCGGGCCTGGGCCACCCGCTCCAGGTCCCGGGCCGGGTTGGTGCCGGAGCTCTCACCGATCTTGATCTTCACGGCGTCGACCCCCTGGGCGAGCCAGCCCTCGACCCGGTCCCTCAAGGTGTCTGCGTCGTAGGTGGTGAAGCCGCCGCTGCCGTAGACGGGAAGGGAGGTGGTGATGGCACCGAGCAGATCGGCGAGGCTCACGTCGAGCAGTCGCGCCTTGAGGTCCCAGAGCGCCACGTCGACGGCGGAGATGGCATAGATCGTCGGCCCGAGGAGGCCGGCATTGCGCGCGACCACCCGCATCTGCTCGTGAGCGCTCGGGACCGCGAACGCGGGCTGCCCGACGAGGGCGGGCGTGAGCAGATCCTCGATGAGTCGGGTGCAGGCCGCGGGTGCGTAGGTCCATCCGGAACCGCTCCTGCCGCCCGCACGCGCCGTGACCCACACGAGCGTGGTGCTGTCCCAGGACAGCGTCGCGTCAGCCTCGTCCTGATCGGTCGGGATCGTGTAGGCGCGAGCGGAGACGTCCTCGATCAGCGGCGACCCGTGCGCGTCACCCATCATCCGTGCGGCGGCGGAGCCGAGCCAACTC
>JBQCDC010000134.1:0-5466 GCA_051961575.1 Marmoricola sp. | reverse complement strand
GTGGTGGGGATCTGCGCGCAGGACGGGCACGGTGACGTTGCAACCGCCCGCGCGGCCGCCCAGACCGGTGTGCCGATGGTCGCCTCGACGCGGATGGTCGACCCGATTGAGGACGTCGCCGCGGAGTTCGGCGACACCCCCGGCGTCTTCCAGCTCTACACGCCCACGGACCGCGAGCTCGCCGAGAGCCTGGTCCGTCGGGCGGAGGCCGCTGGGTACAAGGGGATCGTGGTCACGATGGACACCTGGGTGACCGGATGGCGCCCGCGCGACCTCTCCACCGGAAACTTCCCGCAGCTGCGCGGGCACTGCCTGGCCAACTACTTCACCGACCCGGTGTTCCGGTCGCGGCTGGCGCAAACTCCGGAGGAGGACCCACAGACCGCGGTGCTCACCTGGACGGGAATCTTCGGGAACCCCCTCACCTGGGACGACCTCCCCTGGCTGCGCTCGCTGACCGATCTACCGCTGATCTTCAAGGGCCTCTGTCATCCCGACGATGTTCGCCGGGCGATCGACGGCGGCGCCGACGGCATCTACTGCTCGACGCACGGCGGGCGACAGGCGAATGGCGGGTTGCCGGCACTCGACTGTCTGCCCGGCGTCGTCGAGGCCGCCGGCAGCGTTCCGGTCCTGTTCGACTCCGGCGTGCGCAGTGGCGCTGACGTGATCAAGGCGCTGGCCCTCGGAGCGACCATGGTCGGCGTCGGACGCCCCTATGTGCACGGCATCGCGCTGGGTGGTGCCGAAGGCGCCGTGCACGTCCTGAAGACGATCCTCGCCGAGGCGGACCTCATCATGGCCGTGGACGGCTACCCGACGCTCGCCGATCTGACGCCGGACGTGTTGCGTCGGATCCTCTGAAGATTCACCGCGCGTTTTCTTGAACTATTCAAGAAACGGGTCTAGGTTCGAAACCATGCGAGTCGACTTCGAGCAGCAGCTGCGCGAGGCCGACCTGCGCGTCACGCAGCCGCGGCTCGCCGTGCTCGCCGCGGTCGACGCGCATCCTCACGCCGACACCGACACGATCATCGAGGCAGCGCGTACCGAGCTGGCCGATGTGTCGCACCAGGCGGTCTACGACGTCCTCAAGGCACTGACGGCGGCGGGCCTGGTCCGTCGCATCCAGCCCCACGGACACGTGGCCCGCTATGAGACCCGTGTCGGCGACAACCATCACCACGTCGTGTGCCGCTCGTGCGGCTCGATCGGTGATGTGGACTGCGCGGTCGGGCACACCCCGTGCCTGACCGCATCAGATGACCACGGCTTCGCGATCGATGAGGCCGAAGTCCTCTACTGGGGCCTATGCCCTGCCTGTTCGCAAACATCACCCACCCACCAGAAGAAGGATGTTCATGTCTGAGACCCCAGACGCCGTCGTCGGCGAGATGTCCGAGTCCCGTGCAGACGGGTGCCCGGTTGCCCACGGAAAGCTCCCGAGCCCGACCTACGGCAGCGCCAACCAGGACTGGTGGCCGAACAAGCTCAACGTGAAGTTGCTGTCCCGTAACAACCCGGCAGGCAACCCGCAAGGGGCTGACTTCGACTACGCCGCGGCCTTCAACTCGCTCGACCTGCCTGCCGTCAAGCGCGACATCGCCGCGGTGCTCACCGACTCCAAGGACTGGTGGCCGGCGGACTTCGGTCACTACGGCCCGCTGATGATCCGGATGGCCTGGCACGCAGCCGGCACCTACCGCGTCGCCGATGGCCGTGGTGGTGCGGGCACCGGCCAGCAGCGGTTCGCGCCGCTCAACTCCTGGCCGGACAACGCGAATCTGGACAAGGCGCGGCGCCTGCTGTGGCCTGTCAAGAAGAAGTACGGCGACAAGCTGTCGTGGGCCGACCTGCTCGTGCTCACCGGCAACGTCGCCCTGGAGGAGATGGGCTTCCAGACCTTCGGCTTCGCCGGTGGCCGGGCCGATGTCTACGAGGCTGAGGACGTCTACTGGGGTTCGGAGACCGAATGGTTGGGTGACGAGCGGTACAGCGGCGAGCGCGACCTCGAGAACCCGCTGGGTGCCGTGCAGATGGGTCTGATCTACGTCAACCCCGAGGGCCCCAACGCCAACCATGACCCGCTCGCCGCGGCCGTGGACATTCGCGAGACGTTCGGCCGGATGGCGATGAACGATGAGGAGACCGTGGCCCTCATCGCTGGTGGTCACACGTTCGGTAAGACCCACGGAGCCGGCCCGGCCGACCTCGTCGATGTCGAGCCGGAGGGTGCCCCGCTGGAGCAGCAGGGCCTCGGTTGGAAGAGCAGCTTCCAGAGCGGCAAGGGTGTCGACGCGATCACCTCCGGCCTCGAGGTGACCTGGACCAGCAAGCCGACCCAGTGGAGCAACGACTTCTTCGACATCCTGTTCGGCTACGAGTGGGAGCTCACCAAGTCGCCGGCCGGTGCTTGGCAGTGGGTCGCGAAGGACGCCGAGGCGATCATCCCCGGTGCTCACGGAGAGCCTGCGAAGCTGCCGACGATGCTGACCACCGACCTCTCGCTGCGCCTCGACCCGATCTACGGACCGATCTCCAAGCGCTTCCACGAGAACCCGGAGGAATTCGCTGACGCATTCGCGCGCGCCTGGTTCAAGCTGACCCACCGCGACATTGGCCCCCGGGCTCGCTATCTCGGACCTGAGGTGCCGAGCGAAGTGCTGCTTTGGCAGGACCCGATCCCGGAGGGCACCGTGCCGTCGGCCGACGCGATCGCGACTGCGAAGGCTGTGCTGGCTGACGCTGACTTCAGCGTCAGCGAGTTGGTCTCGCTGGCGTGGGCCTCGGCTTCCACGTTCCGCGGCTCAGACAAGCGGGGTGGTGCGAATGGTGCGCGGATCCGCCTCGAGCCGCAGATCGGCTGGGACGTCAACGCCGCCGTGGTGCCGACACTGCACAAGCTCCAGGGCCTGCAGGCGGAGCACGCTGCCCTGTCAGCGCTCTCGCTGGCCGACCTGATCGTGCTGGCTGGCTCGGTTGCTGTCGAGAAGGCCGCCGCCGGTGGTGTCGCGATCCAGGTGCCGTTCACCGGTGGTCGCGGGGACGCCTCGCAGGAGCAGACGGATGTCGAGTCCTTCGGCTACCTCGAGCCGAAGGCTGATGGCTTCCGCAACTACCTGGGCAAGGGCAACCGGCTGCCGGCCGAGCACCTGCTCATCGACAAGGCGAGCCTGCTCAACCTGACCGCACCCGAGCTCACCGTGCTCGTCGGCGGTCTGCGGGTGCTGGGCACCAACTACGACGGCTCCCAGCATGGCGTGTTCACCGATCGCGTCGGCGTGCTCAGCAACGACTACTTCGTGGCGCTGCTCGAGCTGGGCACCGAGTGGCACGCGACGGACTCCTCGCAGGAGCTCTTCGAAGGCACCACTCTCGAGGGCACCACGCTGACCGGCACGCGTGCCGACCTCGTGTTCGCGTCGAACTCGGAGCTGCGCGCGCAGGCCGAGGTCTACGCCGGCGATGACGCCGGCGAGAAGTTCGTCAAGGACTTCGTGGCCGCGTGGGTGAAGGTCATGGAGCTAGACCTCTTCTGATCTAGCTCCGGTTTCGTGACGCCCTTCGGGCTCCTCAACCTCCGGGTTCGAGGCGCTCGAAGGGCGTCGTCGTTTCGGAGGTTGAGGAGCCGCGCAGCGGCGTCACGAAACCCTTTGCGTTCTACGAGGCGTACCGCTCGATGTAGGCGCTGATCAGCTTGATGCCCTCTTCGATGAGGAAGTCGTCGCCGTCCAGCTTGTGCTCGAAGGCGAGCTGGAAGCAGCGGTCGCCGATCTCGACGGCGAGCAGGCCCGCCTCCTGCGGCGCGTCCGCGGCGAGCAGCCCGAGGTCGTCGAGGAACGTGCGCAACTGTGCCGCGATCCGCACGTGGTGCTCGCGACCGTAGGCCTGCACGGCCGCTGTGGTCCGACCTCGCAACCAGATCTCCACGAACGCGGGCCGACGACGGTAGACCGTGACGAACGCACGCATCACGGTCTCGACGACGCCGCTCAGCGTGTACTCGGGCAGGGCGCCCAGGTCGGTCGCGAACTGGTTGTCCATCTCCTCCATGTCGCGCGCGATCAGCTCGAACACGATCTCGTCGACGCTGGCGAAGTACTGGTAGATCGAGGACACCGAGAGCCCTGCGTGCTGGGCGATGGAGCGCGTGTTCAGAGCGTCGACGCCCTGCTCGACGGCGACGCCGGCGGCCGCCTCGAGAATCGTCTCCACCCGGGCCCGCGAGCGCTCCTGGACGGGAACGCGACGATTCGAGGACTCAGCCGGGGTCGGCGTGACAACAGGCACGGTTAGACCTTACTGTGCTCAAGTTAAATCTGACACACATTCAGATATGAGGTTTCGCGGCATGGATTTGAGTCGGCGTTCGGTTCTGGGTGGCTCGCTGGGCGCCATGGCGGCGCTCGCGGTGGGCACGGAGATTGCGACGGCGGAGGCGGCGGTTGCCTCGGGCAGCCTTCAGGGAGCGCTCCCGGCCTCTGTCGACGTTGTCGTGGTGGGCGGCGGCATTTCCGGGCTCGTCACCGCACGCTCTCTCGCGCAGAAGGGCAAGCGCGTCCTTGTTCTCGAGGCGCGCGACCGCGTCGGCGGCCGAACGCTGAACCACACGCTCAAGACCGGACAGGTGATCGAGTCCGGCGGCGCGTTCATCGGGCCGACCCAGGACCACATCGCCGCTCTCGCCGCGGAGCTGAAGGTGCCGACCTTCATGGAGTACGACACCGGCAAGAGCACCTACGTGTCGTCGGGACTGCTGAGCGGGCTCCTCGGTCAGAAGCAGACCTACAACGGCACCGTCCCGCCCGACCCCACGATCCTGCTCGACGCAGCGATGCTGCAGAACCAGTTCGACAGCTGGGCGGCGCAGATCGACGTCAACGCTCCCTGGGCGCACCCCCGCGCCAAGGAGTGGGACTCGATGACCGTGCGCGACTACATCGAGAAGACAGCGCTCAACAAGGCCGGCATCGACAACCTGATCGAGTGCTGGACGCAGCCCGGATTCGGCGCCGATACCAACGAGCTCTCGCTGCTCTACGTGCTCCACTACGTCGCCTGTTCGGGCAACGAGACCACCAAGGGCACGTTCGAGCGGAACTCGAATACCGCTGGCGGTGCGCAGGAGAAGCGCTTCGTCGGCGGCTCTCAGTTGGTCTCACTGCGTCTCGCCGAGCAGCTCGGGAGCCGCGTTGCCCTGAACGCGGCCGTCACCAAGATCGCGCAGACGGGTTCGGGCGTCACGGTCACATCGAAGCGCGGGACCGTGCGGGCCTCGCACGTCGTCGTCGCGTGCCCGCCACCGCTCGTGCGCAAGATCAACTGGTACCCGGCTCTGCCTGCCAAGCGGGCCGCCCTGATGAACTCGCTCGACATGGGCCACCTGATGAAGTGCGACGCCGTCTACTCGACACCGTTCTGGCGCAAGAAGAACCTGAACGGGTTCGGCATCAGCGACCACGGAGC
>JBQCDC010000133.1:0-14153 GCA_051961575.1 Marmoricola sp. | reverse complement strand
GGCGGATCTGGCCTACCGGACCCTCCAGGCCGGGCTCACGGTGCGCGAGGTCCCCATCGAGTTCATCGAGCGCGAGCGCGGCAAGTCGAAGATGTCGGCCGACGTCGCGACCGAGTCCCTGCGCCTGATCACCGAGTGGGGAATCGCTCAACGACGCGCTCGACGCAAGTCCGAGGGCCACACACGGAACATAGACACGGGCGTCCGTCGTTAGATAGTCATGAGGCGACCACGGCTACTCCCGCTCATCGGTGCCGCGGCGCTGGCTATTCCGGTGCTGGAGATCCTCGTGATCATCCGCGTCGGTCACTGGATCGGCGCCGCTCCGACCTTCCTGCTGCTGGTCGCGGGTGTGGTCGTCGGATCGTGGCTCATCCGCCGCGAGGGCCAGCGATCGATGGCGGCGATGACGGTCGCCATGCGGCGGGGCATGCCCTCGGCTGACGGACTCGCCAACAGCGGCTGGGTCGTCGTCAGCGGCATTCTGCTGATCATTCCTGGCTTCATCACCGACGTGGTGGCGGCGCTGGTGATCATTCCGTTCACTCGGCGCCTGCTCGGCAAGCTGTTGGGCCGGTTCGGTCCCCGGAAAGCACCGTGGGTCCCGCCCGGTGCCTCGTCAGGCGACCAGACGGAACCCACTGTCGTACGTGGTGACGTCCTCTAGCGCTTCGCGCTCGACGCCTTCTTCTTGGGTCGGTGCAGGTGTGCGGGGCCGATCTCACCGCCGCGCAGCAGCTCCAGCCGCTCCGTGAGGATCTCCTCGAGCTCACCGACGGAACGACGTTCGAGCAGCATGTCCCAGTGCGTGCGGACCGGCTTCTCGACCTTGGGCTCGGGGGCATCACCCTCGGTACGAAGGGCAGGGGAGCCGCAACGCGGACACTCCCATTCGGCCGGGATCTCGGCCTCGTCGGCAAAGGTCAGCTCGAAGAGGTGCTGCTGCTCGCAGCGGTACTCGACCTGCTGACGGGCAGCGAACTCGATGCCGCGCTCGTCCTCGAACGACTGGCCACCGAGCCGAGCACCTCGCAGTGATCGATCACTCATTTCTTGTGCTCCTCCAGACGGCGCCGCTTCTTCATGCGTACTCCTCCCAGCCAGGGTAGGCAAGAGAGCACACTCTCCGAAGTTGTTTACGACTATCTAACGAACGGATCGGGCAGAAGATTCCGACGACGCCCGGGGCGACGGTCACACAGCCAGATCGTAGAAAGGCTCGATGTTGGCGCCGAGCTCGTTGAGCCGCTCGGCCAGGCCTTCATAACCGCGGTGGATGACGTAGGTCGAGCGCAGCACCGAGGTGCCCTTGCAGGCCAGCATGGCCAGCAGGATGACGACGGCGGGACGCAGCGCCGGCGGGCACATCATCTCGGCACCCGAGAAGTGCGTCGGGCCCTCGATCATCACGCGGTGCGGGTCCATCAGCGTGACCTTGGCGCCCAGCTTGCTGAGCTCGGTGAGGTAGATGGCGCGGTTCTCGTAGACCCAGTCGTGCAGGAGGGTCTTGCCTTCCGCCACCGCTGCGATCACGGCGAAGAAGGGCAGGTTGTCGATGTTGAGGCCTGGGAACGGCATCGGGTGGATCTTGTCGATCGGGGCCCGCAGCACCGAGTGCAGCGTGGTGATGTCGACGAGACGGGTGCGCCCGTTGAGCGCCATGTACTCTTCGGAGCGCTTGTAGCGGAAGCCCATCTCCTCAAGAACGGCGAGCTCGATCTCGAGGAACTCGATCGGCACGCGACGGATCGTGACCTCGGAATCGGTGACAATCGCGGCGGCCAGTAGCGACATAGCCTCGATCGGGTCCTCCGACGGTGCTTAGTCGACGTCGACGTCGATCGACTCACGGCCCGTGATCGTCAGCGTGGTGGTGCCGATGCCGTCGATCTCGACGCCGAGGCTCTGCAGGTAGAAGCAGAGGTCCTGGACCATGTAGTTGGAGCTGGCGTTGCGGATGATCGTGGTCGTGGGGGAGAGGGCAGCTGCCATGAGGGCGTTCTCCGTCACCGTGTCGCCTCGCTCGGTCAGCACGATCGGGTGCTTCGGCGCCTGGTCCGAGCCGACGTTGGCGTGGTAGTTGCCATCCGTCGCCTTCACCGACAGACCGAAGGGGCGCAGTGCGGTCATGTGCGGTTCGACCGTCCTGGTGCCCAGGTCGCAGCCGCCGGCGTAGGGCAGGTCGAACTCATCGGCCATGTGCATCAGCGGGCCGAGGAACATGATGATCGAGCGCGTGCGGCGGGCCGCGTCCTGGTCGATGTCACCGAGGTTCAGCTTCTTCGGCGGCACGATCTCCAGGTCGTTGTCCTCGTTGAGCCAGGTGGTCTGCACGCCGATGCTGTTCAGCACCTCGAGCAGGCGGTTGACCTCCTCGATGCGCGCGACGCGGCGCAGCGTGGTCTTGCCCTGGTTCAGCAGCGCAGCGCACAGCAGCGCGACACCAGCGTTCTTCGAGGTCTTCACGTCGATGCTGCCCTGCAGCGTGGTCGGACCCGTCACGCGCAGGTGGGCCGGTCCGGTGCCGATACTCACGATCTGCGAGTCGAGGGCCTCGCCAATGCGCGCGAGCATCTCCAGCGAGAGGTTCTGGTGGCCGCGCTCGATGCGATTGACCGCGCTCTGGCTGGTGTTGAGGACGTCAGCGAGTTGCTGCTGCGTCCACCCACGGTGCTTACGCGCGTCGCGGATGAGGTGGCCGATTCGGGAGAGGTAATCCACCGCACCACGATATCTCAGATATGAGATATCCGGTAGCGGGACTACTCACCGGCGCGCCGGAAGGCTCCCACGTGTTCGTACTCACGCCGGTGGACGGCCTCCTGGATCTGCTCCAGGTTGTTGCGCAGGAGATCGGCCACGAACTCGTCCATACGAGGGTCTCCGAGCATGCCGATCAGCACGTGGAGGACCGACTCGCTGACCTGACCGACGATCTTGTCGTAGCCGGGGAGGTGCGCGATGACGCCGATGCCGCCGTCCTCACGGATCTTCTCCGCGACCAGCGCCTTCAGCTCGTCCTCGTTCTCCACGATCGCGTCGGAGATGTTGCGCGTGTACTGGCCGGTTCGGATCACGTCGATGACCTCATCGAGGACCATCACGGTGATCGGTCGCTTCACGACATCGACGATCCGGTCGCTGAGCTGGTTGATGATGCGCATGCCGGCGGGAGTCCGCATGCCTCGGCGGACCAGCATCGGCGTGATGATCGCGGAGGCCAGCGCGAGCACGGCGAGCACGCCGAGGATGATCGCGGCGTCCCACCAACCTTGCGCCAGTTGCAGCGTGAACACACTCGAACCTTAAGGGCTTCTGCGGGCCGAGAGCCCGGCGTAACCTGAAAGTGAGTGTCGAGCGAGGAGGCATCATGCTTACTGGCTTATGGATCGTCATCGGGGCCTTCGTCCTGGTCGCACTCGTCAGCGCCGTTGTCGCGGTGACGCGCAAGGGTGACGAGGAAGAGCACGACATCGAGCACTTGGACCATCAGATACACGGTGACGCTTGAGTTGACGCGGCAGACTGTGGCTCGTGAGTGAACCCCGAGCTGCTGAGGTCATTCGCGTCGCCGGTGCGCGCGAGAACAACCTGAAGGACGTCGCCCTCGAGATCCCCAAGCGGAAGCTCACGGTCTTCACCGGGGTTTCCGGGTCGGGGAAGAGTTCGCTCGTCTTCGACACGATCGCGGCCGAGTCGCAGCGCCTCATCAACGAGACGTACTCGACCTTCCTGCAGGGCTTCATGCCGTCGCTGGCGCGGCCGGACGTGGATGTGCTCGAAGGCATCACCGCCTCGATCACGGTCGACCAGGAGCGGATGGGCGCGAACGCTCGCTCGACCGTCGGAACGGTGACGGACGCGCACGCCATGCTGCGGGTGCTGTTCAGTCGAATCGGTTCGCCGTACATCGGCCCGCCGACCGCGTTCTCGTTCAACGTGCCCACGCGCAAGGCGAGTGGGGTGATGAGCACGGAGAAGGGTGGCGTCGAACAGAAGAGCGTCGTGCGCCAGGCGATCTACCTGGGCGGCATGTGCGCGGACTGCGAGGGGCGCGGGACGGTTTCGGCGATCGACCTCACCGAGGTCTACGACGAGTCACTCTCACTGCGTGAGGGCGCCATCAAGGTGCCGGGATACACGGCCGACGGCTGGTTGGTGGCGACGTTCATCGAGGCGGGGTTCGTCGATCCCGACAAGCCGATCAAGAAGTACACCAAGAAGGAGCTCCACGACTTCCTCTACAAGGAGCCCGTCAAGGTCAAGGCCAAGGGCATCAACGTCACGTATGAAGGCCTGATCCCGAAGATCCGCAAGTCGATGTTCAGCAAGGACATCGACTCACTGCAGCCCCACATCCGAGCATTCGTCGAGCGGGCGGCCGCTTTCGGTACCTGCGAGGCGTGCAACGGAACGCGGCTCAATGCGTCGGCGTTGTCATCCAAGATCAACGGCCTCAGCATCGCCGACGTCTGCGCCATGCAGATCACCGATGCGGCGCAGTGGCTGCGCGGCATCGACGAGCCGGGCGTCGCGCCCTTGGTGGCGAATCTCCTGCACCTCTTCGAGTCCTTCGTCGACATCGGGCTCGGCTACCTGTCGATGGATCGGCCGTCGGGCACGTTGTCCGGGGGAGAGGCGCAGCGAACACGGATGATCAGGCACCTCGGATCTGCGCTGACCGATGTGACGTACGTCTTCGACGAGCCGACGATCGGACTTCACCCGCACGACATCGCACGCATGAATGCCTTGCTGCTGTCGTTGCGCGATAAGGGCAACACGGTCCTCGTCGTCGAGCACAAGCCTGAGACCATCGCGATCGCCGACCATGTGGTCGATCTGGGTCCCGGTGCCGGCGTCGGGGGAGGCATGGTCTGCTTCGAGGGCTCCGTGGCAGACCTCCGCTCGAGCGGGACGTTGACGGGGGAGCACCTCGGACACCGTGCGGCGCTGAAGGAGCAGGTCCGATCCGCCACGGGCGCGCTCGAGATCAGGGGAGCGACCTCCCACAACCTGCAGAACGTGTCCGTCGATGTCCCCCTCGGTGTGCTGTGTGTCGTCACTGGTGTCGCTGGCTCAGGCAAGAGCTCGTTGATACACGGATCAGTTCCCAAGTCCGCCGGCGTCGTCACGGTCGACCAGTCGGCGATCAAGGGCTCACGCCGCAGCAACCCCGCCACCTACACGGGCCTTCTCGACCCGATCCGGAAGGCGTTCGCCAAGGCCAACGGCGTCAAGCCGGCATTGTTCTCCTCGAACTCCGAAGGTGCCTGCGAGAGCTGCAACGGCAACGGGATGATCTACACGGAACTCGGCTTCATGGAGACCGTGGCGACGCTCTGTGAGGAGTGTGGCGGCAAGCGCTTCCAAGCCTCAGTCCTGGAACTCCGGTTCGGCGGCCTCAACATCGCCGAGGTCCTGGATCTGCCGGTGTCCGAGGCCTTGGGGTTCTTCTCGGACGGTGACGGCAAGACGCCCGCGGCCGCCGCGATCCTGGGACGCCTGTCGGACGTCGGCCTCGGCTACATCACGCTGGGACAGCCCCTCAACACGCTGTCCGGCGGCGAGCGCCAGCGTTTGAAGCTGGCGATGCACCTGGGCGACGAGGGCGGGATCTACGTTCTCGACGAGCCGAGCTCGGGTCTGCATCTAGCCGATGTCGACAACCTGCTGGCGCTTCTGGACCGGTTGGTCGACGCGGGCAAGTCGGTGATCGTGATCGAGCACCACCAGGCCGTGATGGCGCATGCCGACTGGATCATCGACCTCGGACCTGGCGCTGGACACGACGGTGGGCGAATCGTCTTCGAGGGCACGCCTGCGGAGCTCGTCGCCGCGAAGTCCACACTGACTGGCGAGCACCTCGCCGAGTACGTCGGCTGACGTCAGGCTCCAGGGAGCCTGACGAAGTGATAGCCGCGCCTCTTGAGGACGGGGATGACGCGTTCGAGGGCCGCGTAGGTCTGTGACCTGTCGCCACCGCCGTCGTGGCACAGGATGATGTCGCCGGGGCGTGCGTGGAACATGCTGTCCTCGATCGCTCGAACGCCCGGTCTCGACCAGTCGCGAGGGTCGATGTCCCACCCCAGCGGCATCATCTGCTCGCGGGCGACCTCATCGAAGATCCGCGAACCCCAGTTGCCGCCCGGCGCGCGGAAGATCCGCGGTCGCACTTTGGCCGCTCGCTCGATGGCGTCGTTCGTGCGAGCCAGCTCGCTGCGGATGTCGGCGGCTGTCCGAGATTCGAGGTACAGGTCGTGGGTCCACGTGTGATTCGCGATCGAATGACCCTCGCTAGCCATCGCGCGTACCAACGAACGGTTCGACGGCACCTGGGAGCCGATCAGGTTGAACGTGGCTTTGACGTCGTACTTCTCGAAGAGGCGGAGATACTTCGGCGTCCACGCCGGGCTCGGTCCGTCATCGACGGTCATCATCACGGCGCGTGATGGAAAACGCGTGCCAGGGGAGCGGCGCAGGTAGTCGTCCAGGTCGTGGATCGGGGCGTTCCACCGCCCTGTCCAGGGCGGAGCTCCTGTCGAGATCGTCGTCGTGGCGGACGTCGGTGTCTTGACCACGGGAGCAACGAGCGTTCGCGTTGTCGTGGCATCCGTTAGACGTGCCGCTGATACAGCCCGAGGTGCGTGCTCGTCGATGGAGAGCGCCAATTCGCCTGCGCCCACGATGACCCCAGCAACGCTCAACAAGACCGTGCGTCGGCTCACCGGGCCGGACCGACCCCCGTTTGTGTTCATCCCCGTGCCCCTCCCGAGTAACGAGGCAATGATTCCTCGTTCGGCCCCGAATTCTGCGGCGCCGGGCCGCATGACAAGGACGCTTCTCGATCGGGTCGCGGTTCCCTAGACTCAGACTAGAACGTGTTCTATTTCACAATTCGTGGAGAGCATTTCGGGCACCGGCGTCTTGTGGCGGCGGTACTTGCAAGGCTTTCTAGGAAATCTCGCAGAGAGGCTCATCAGGCGCTCCGCGCAGGTGCCTACCGCTCCCTAGACTTGACGCGTTCCCTGACACGGCCGCTCAGCGAGGAGCTCGCGATGCGATTCACGGCCCAGATCGACGACGGCGTGCTGCTGGGCCCGCTGGAGCCATGGCAGGCCGAGGAGTTCGCTGCAAACCTTCAACGCGCAGGCGAGCACATCAGACCTTGGGTCGGCGCCGGCTTCGTCACCGACACGGTGGACGATGCCAGAGCGACTTTGGACCGCTATGTGCACCGCGCAGCAGACGACGGAGCTCGCCTGTACGGGATCTGGGCGAACGACGTTCTTGTCGGCGGTGTCATGTTCGCGGCGTTCGATGCCGAGCGAGGAATCGGCGAGCTGGGCTGCTGGCTCGAACCTGCAGCCCAAGGCAATGGTTATGTCATCTCGGCCTGCCGCATGCTGATCGAGTGGGCGTTCGAGACCCGTGGCCTGCACCGAATCGAGTGGCGTTGCCGGGCAGGCAACGAGCGCTCGGCTCGCGTCGCCGCCCGCCTAGGAATGCAGCTGGAGGGCACGCTTCGTCAGACCTGGAAGACCTCTGAGGGATTCGATGACACTCAGGTATGGGCATTGCTCAAGGACCCCGACTCTGACCGCACCGTATGAGCCGATAATGTACATTATGACATTACACGCTTCCGGGAGGCATCCCACGGTGACGTGCGCAGCGATCCCCCGACGTCCTCAGAGCTGGAACAGCGCCTGCGGCGACCAGACAGGCCAGGTCGGTTCGCCCACAGTCACACCGCGCGAGAACCTCGCGACCTGTCGGAAGGGATGACGGGCCGAACTGTTGTCCAGGAACACAGCCTCGTCAGCGATCTGGACCGCCGCGCCGAGGTGGCTCCACAGCCTCTCGTAGCGTTGGCGGATCTTCTCCTCAGGCACGTCGTGGCCACCTTGCTCGACGCGGAGCACCACCCGCTGCACACTCACCTCGACCGGCACCAGCAGGACATGCAGTCGCACGGTATAGCCGACGACCGCGGCATCGCCGAGGAGCTCGACTTTGCTGCGATGCGAAAACACCGTCTCGGTGATGAAGGAGGTCCGTGCCGCCATCAGCCGTCGGCGGATCGCCTCGGCGAGCTCAGCCGCCTCATAGGCATGCCCGGCTTGGGCGTCGGGCCAGTGCGAGGCGGCGATCAGATCGGCGTTGACGAAGGGCAGCCGCCACTCCGGGATGAGCACCCTGTTGGCGTAAGTCGACTTGCCGGCACCGTTCGGACCGGCAAGAACGTGCAGGATCGGCACGGTTCAGGCGCGGCCGACCGGGGCCGGGTGAACGATCACATTCCCCGCTTCATCGGCCTCGACGTAGCGAAGGCCTGCGGCCTTGAACTCGTCCTCGAAGTTGAGACTTTCGCGCAGCTCGACCACTCGCTCGTCGATCGCTGCTCGCGCGACGGCCTGCTCGCGCTCCCCCAGGAGGTCGTATGACTCCTCGCCGGCCAACACGGCCGCGATCGCGCGATGGTTGACGTGCGGCGACATCTCGAGCTGCCGGCCGATGCGGGCCCAATGCGCGATCTGCTGTGGAACCGTTCGGCTCGATGCAGCCGCCTCAACGGTCGCGGGGTCGTACACATCCGCAGGCAGTCGAGTAGGCGGACTAGTCCTCATGACACAAATGTAGCACGGTACTACCGCGCGGATCTTGCTTAGAGAACGGCGTTGGGGCGATTCGTGCCGTGGCGCCGCCCTCCCCTAGACTCAACCGCGAACGGGAGTAGTCCCTCGACCAGGTGTCGACATACTGGCTGCGCTGCAGCCCGGTGCCTGGGGTCGGTGATCCGGCTGGACGAGACGTTCGAACATCAGCCCTACGTGGCTGTCGTTCGACGTTCTCGCGTGCCGAAGGTCGCATCGACAGCCACATGACAGAGAAGGACCCCTGTTCATGATCGAGATCGGCGTCATCGCCGCCACCTTCGGGCTCATCTTCGTCTCCGAGCTTCCCGACAAGACCGCCATCGCGAGCCTTGTTCTGGGCACCAAGTACCCCTGGCGCTGGGTGTTCGCGGGCGTCGCGGTGGCCTTCTTCGCCCACGTCGTTATCGCGGTCGCCGCAGGTTCGGTGTTGGCTCTGCTCCCCCAGAAACCGCTCGAGGCGATCGTTGCCGTCCTGTTCCTCGTCGGCGCCGTGCTGATCTGGCGCGAGGGCCTGGAGGACGAGGACGAACTCGAGGCCGAGGAAGAGGCGGAGCTCGCCGAGACTCCGGACCGCGGGACATTCTGGAAGATCTCGTCCCTGGCCTTCGGCGTCATCTTCGTGGCCGAGTGGGGCGACCTCACCCAGATCATGACGGCCAACCTCGCAGCCAAGTACCACTCGCCGATCTCTGTCGGCATCGGGGCGACGCTCGGCCTGTGGGGTGTCGGCCTGCTGGCCATTCTGGGCGGCAAGTCCCTGCTGCGGGTGTTGCCGATGAAGTGGATCACCCGCGTTGCAGCGGTCATCATGGTCGGCCTCTGCGTCTGGAGCTTCCTCAAGGTTGCCGGCGTCGCATAGTGCCGCGTGCTGGCGCGCTCGGACCGCCTGCGACACACTGCCAAGATGACGGGAAACCCGAAGGACCGACCGACCATGGGGAACACGGGCGACGACTCAGCGCCGCCGCCGGCGACCCCGGGGCCGGATCCTCTGCGCCGATCCATCCTGAGCAAAACGTGGATCGGACTTGGTGGCTTCGCTGTCGTTCTTCTGCTCATCACTGACTTCGTGCTGCAGAACACGAACTCGGTGCGGGTGTCGTTCCTCTTCTGGCACTGGCGCGTTCCGCTGGCGGTCGCGCTCATAGTCGCGGTCGCCGGCGGAATCCTGGTGACCTCACTCGCCGGAACGGTACGGATCTGGCAGCTGCGGCGCCGGGTTCGGCGCGACCGCAAGGACCGCTAGCAGCCGCCTTCCGTGACGTGGGCCAGCCGGTCGGCGAAGATCGCGATCTGCGCGATCGCCTGCGCCGCCTCCGGCAGAACCCCTGCGGCGGCTTGGAAGACGTGCGCTTGGCCCTCCCAGACCTGCACCTCCACCGGCACGCCAGCCTCGGCGAGCAGCGCGCCCATGGTGAGCGCCTCATGGTGGAGGATCTCCGCCGCGCTGGTCTGAATCAGGGTGGGCGGCAACTCCGTGAGATCTGACTGGGCGGGCCCGATGAACGGCCAGGCTCCCCCACAGCGCTCCTGCGCTCGCCGGATCATCTTGGTGAACTCACGCAGGGCGCGCGGGCTGAAGATGGTCTCACCCGCGGGACGCTTGTCGATGCCGCGAGCGTGGTGGTCGAGCTCGATCAGCGGCGACAGCGCAACGATGCCGCCCGGGATCGGCAGGCCCTGCTCACGAGCGGCGAGCGCCACCATGAAGGCAAGGAAGCCACCTGCCGAGTCCCCCATGAGCAGGACGTCGCGCGGGTCGTCGACCAATGTCAGCGCGTAGGTGTAGGCGTCAAGGGCGTCGCTGATGGAGTCCTCGACACTGCACTTGGGCAACTGGCGGTACTGCGGAACCACCATGCGCATGCGCGCCGCAGCGGCGATGCGCGCGACCAGAGCGCGGTGCAGGTGCCGGCCTCCGACCAGGAGCGCTCCCCCATGCAGGTAGACGCCCACCTGCCGGCGAGCGCCGACCGGCGTGACCAGCGCGCCGGTGCAGTTGGCGAAGTCCACGCGTTGCCTGTGGATTCCGGGCGGATCGGCCAGGACGCGGCCCGCGTGATCCGCCAACGCGTAAGGCCACGGCAGGCGCGCTGTGTAGGACCACGCGCCGATGACCGGCGAAACGGTCTTACGCAACACGGCGTTCAGGAGACGAGCGGAACCACCGGCACCCCCGAAGCTGGCAACCACGGGACTCGCGGCGGCAGCTTCTTCTTGAATCGCGCTCAACACGCATCAATCAACGCACAAAACCGGCCGATGTTCCGGCGAAATCGACGAATTTGTTACGCGCGTGTTGCGGAGGGGACAGTTGTCAATCAGCGACCGGACACAACCGGCGAGCCCAGCTCGACGGTCCGGCTCACCGTGCACAACCGATCGTGCGACTGCTGGATGGCTCGGTCGAGGACGTCCCGCGCCGCGTCACCAGCCTCTCCGTCCGGGAACTCCACCGAGAACGTGATCCGCAGGTTCGTCATGTGGTTGCCGTTCTCGTCGCGAACCTTGTCGCCTTCGGACCGCACCGTGAACGCCGTGGGCTGCGCCCGCTTGCTGGTGATGAAGTCGACGTCGATCGCGGAGCATCCGGCGATGGCGGCCAACAGTGCCTCGACCGGAGTGAAGTCGGGGTCATCGCCGCTCCCCAGGACCATGACTCCCCCGCGCGCGTTCGTCGCCTTGTAGCGACCGTGACCAAGGCGTGCCAACTCGACGGAGCGGTGATCATCTGACATGCCTCCACTCTGACAGACAGGGTGGGGGCGCCCCCGGCGTGGGCGGAGGAAACTGTCGGGACCTTCTCCTAGCGTGAAGGCATGCGGATCCTGCACACCTCTGACTGGCACCTAGGGCGTGCCTTTCATGGTGTCGACATGCTTCCGCACCAGGCCGCCTATCTCGATCACCTGCTTGAGGTGGTCGAGGCGGAGGGCGTCGATGTCGTCGTCGTGGCAGGTGACGTGTACGACCGTGGACTCCCGCCGGTCGATGCGGTCAGCCTGGCCTCCGACGCGCTCGGACGTCTGGCCAGGTCCCGAGCGCAGGTCGTCATCAGCAGCGGAAACCATGACTCCGCGCGCCGCCTCGGCTTCGCCTCGGACCTGATCGCGCACGCCGGGATCCATCTGCGCACGGATGCCGCTCGTCTCGGCAGCCCTGTGCTGCTTGACGACGACCACGGACCGGTCGCGATCTACGGCATCCCCTATCTCGACCCCGAGGTCTGCAAGCGGGTGTGGTCGCTGCCGGTGCGCTCTCACGAGGCCAGCCTCACCGAGGCGATGAGCCGCGTGCGGGCCGACCTGGCCACCCGACCCGGTGCTCGCTCGGTCGTCCTGGCGCATGCATTCGTCGCGGGCGGGCAGCCCAGCGACAGTGAGCGCGACATCTCAGTCGGCGGCGTCGATCGCGTGCCCGTCAGCGTGTTCGACGGTGTGGACTACGTGGCGCTCGGTCACCTGCACGGTCGGCAGACGCTGCGTGAGAACGTCCAGTACAGCGGCTCTCCCCTGGCCTACTCGTTCTCAGAAGCCAAGCAACACAAGGGATCCTGGCTCATCGACCTCGGGCCGAATGGCGTCACCTCTGAGTTCATCAACGCCCCCGTGCCGCGCCCACTGGCACGTATGAGCGGCACGTTGGATGAGCTGCTCGTAGATCCGGCCCTGGCCCAGCACGAGGACGCCTGGGTCCAGGCAACGTTGACCGATGCGGCTCGCCCCCTCAACGCGATGGACCGTCTGAGGAGTCGCTTCCCGCACGCGCTGGCGCGCAACTACCTACCGCCACAGGGCAGCCAGGTGGCCCGTCCTCGCCGCGAGGCGATGAGTGACCACGACTTGGTGCTGCAGTTCGTCCAGCACGCCCGCGGCACGCACGCCACCGAGCTGGAGGCGGACCTGATCAGCGATGCGCTGGCGGCCTGCTGCGAAGACACCGACGCTGACACGGCGGCGAGTGCCTGATGCTCCTGCACCACCTGACGATCCAGGCGTTCGGGCCGTTCGGCGGCACCGTCGACGTCGACTTCGACGAGCTCAACGCTGCTGGTCAGTTTCTGATCAGCGGTGCCACGGGATCCGGCAAGACTTCGATTCTCGACGCGGTCTGCTTCGCGCTGTACGGCGAGGTCCCGGGCGAACGCCAACGCGCGAAGCACCTGCGCAGCGATCATGCGGCGGCCGAGGCCGAGCCGCGAGTGACCTTGACCCTGACCGTCGCTGGCCGGCTCATCCGCATCAGCCGCTCCCCCGCCTGGGAGCGGCCGAAGCGCCGCGGCACAGGGCTCACGCTCCAGCAGGCCTCGGTCCGACTCGAGCAGAACCTCGACGGTGACTGGCAGTGCCTCGCCACTCGCTTGGACGAGGCCGGCCACCTCATCAACACCTGGCTGGGCATGACGCCGATCCAGTTCACGCAGGTCGCCCTGCTCCCCCAGGGCGGATTCCAGACCTTCCTGCAGTCCCCCACTGCCGCGCGCCAAGCCGTCCTTCAGCGGCTCTTCCGCACGGATCGATTCGAGCGTGTCGAGCGCTGGTTCGGTGACTTCCGGCGCAGTCTCAACAGGAGCCGCGCGGAGGCCCTCCACTCCATCGATGTCATCGCGCACCGCCTGGCCGAGGCAGCCGGAGACGACGAGCCGCCGAACACCGCCGCCGGGGTTGACATGCTTGACGCCTGGGCGCGGGCGCAAGGCGAGCAAGCAGAGATGGCTGACCTCGCGGCTCTTGCCGATCGTGATCGTGCGGTTGTCGCGCAGGCCGGTGCCGCCCAACGCCTGGAGGAGCTGACGACGCTCGTCGCCACATTGGACCGGGCCGAGGCGGCTCAACGAGAGCTCGATGAGCTCGATGTCTCCGACTCGGCATTCGAGGAGGAACTCGAGGCACTGCGTGCGCACGAGAACGCGAAGTCGCTGGCGCCTCTGATCCGTGCGAGCGCTGTGGCGCGGATGGCGGCCGAAGTCGCGACACAGGAGGCGGTCGCCCAGTTCCGAGAGATCGGCTTGACGCTGGATGAGCTCGGTCGGCTCGACGAGCTCGCGACCCGGGCGAGGGACGAGGTTCAGCGGTCCGCCGCCGCGGTTGCGTTGACCGAGAAGGTGAGCCGCGTTCGCCACGACGCCCACGCGGCAGCGAATGCGTTGGCCTCGACGACCCAGAGCCTGATGGAGCTGCGCGCCGCCGCCGACGCCATCCCGCTCCAACAGGCGGGGGTCGCCGGCGACCTCCAACGCGCCATCGCAGCACAAGTCGACCTGGCAGCCTGCGCGGTCGAGCTAGACGCGGCCCAGCAGCGCCTCGAGGCCGCTCAGGAGCTCGACCTTCTGCGCCTCGACCTCGCGGACAAGGTTGAGCTGAGACGAGCCGAGTACGACCGAGTGCAGAACCTGCGCCAGGCCTATCAGGACGCCCGTGAAGCGCGCATCGAGGCGATGGCCTCGGAGCTGGCGGGGGCTCTGGTGGTCGGTTGCTCGTGCCCGGTCTGCGG
>JBQCDC010000132.1:0-3097 GCA_051961575.1 Marmoricola sp. | reverse complement strand
CCGGCTCGCGCGTGAGCAGTGACCGCACGCGCACCATTCAGTAATGCGGAAGGGCCGCGGAGAGCAATTCTCCGCGGCCCTTCCGTTGAGCTCGATGAGCCCGGTTCAGCCAAATGAGCCCGGGGGCTCGGTCGCCTGGATCAGGCGGGCAGCCAGCGCTGCTGGTCGAGGTGACCCGAGGCGCTTGCCACGTCGCTGCCCGGGGCAACGATCAGGCCGCAGGTGCAGACCTGGTCCTCGTCGGCACGGCGCGCCAGCTGGTGCTGACCGCTGTTGCGGTCGGCCAGGATGCGCTCGAGCGACTCGACCGCGAGGCCGAGGGCCAGGGTGCTCGCGTTGATGCTCTTGGCCTCGCTGAGGCGCTCGCGCAAGCGAATGACCTCCAGTGGGGCGCCGAGGATGCGCGCGTCGTACTGGTGGCCGTTGTACGTGACGTAGGTCTCCGCCATTTTTTCCTCCGAAGTGCGGTTTGGTCCCCACACCCCTCGGGAGACCCTTGAATGCCCACCATATAGGCACTCGGTCTCAGACTGCAGTCCGGTCCGCCCTCAAAAGCCTGCACAGAAATACCACAGCGCCGTGAGGATCGCGCCCTAGCCCGTGGCTCGACGGTTGTCGCACATGACTTGAGAGGAAACCTACGTGCGACGTCGACGGACGCAAGTGCTGGTAGCGCTTGTGGTGCTACTGGTGGCCGGTGGTGGCTACGGGATCTGGGAACTGACCCGGTCCGACTCCTCCACGTCGGCTCGAACTTTGGACTACACCGTCTCGAGTCAGACCGTTCAGCAGACGGTCAGCGCCTCGGGAACACTGTCGGCGGCCCAGGAGGCCGACCTCAACTTCGCGGTCAGCGGCCAGATCAAGGCGGTCAACGTCAAGGTCGGCCAGACGGTCAAGAAGGGCCAGGTGCTCGCGAGCGTCGACACCAGCGCGCTGCAGGCTCAGAACGACGCCGCCGAGTCGCAGCTGGCCGCGGCCAGGACTGCCTACTCCTCAGACGTCTCCGCGGGCGCGAGCTCGTCACAGCTCGCCTCGGACTCGGCCCAGATCCAGTCCGCGAGCGCGTCTGCGACTCAGGCGAGGGCCAACCTGGCCGACGCGAACCTGAAGTCGACCATCGCGGGCACCGTCGCGGCCGTGAACGTCGCGGTGGGCGACCAGGCATCGTCGTCGAACGGCAACAACGGCTCGAACGGCAGCAATGCCGCCAACGCCTCGAACTCAAGCTCCAACAACTCCTCGAGCACCGCTCAGATCGTGGTGATCCAGCCAGGAACCTTCGTGGTGAAGACGGCTGTGGGCGGCTCGGACATCGCCTCGATCAGGACCGGCATGCAGGCGCAGCTGACCGTGACCGGATCGTCGACACCCATCTTCGGCACGGTGTCCTCGGTCAGCATGGTCGCGTCCACCTCGAGCTCGGGCACGCAGGCCACCTTCCCGGTCACGATCGACGTCACCGGCACCCAGAAGAGCCTCTACGCGGGAACCTCGGTCACCGTCTCGATCATCACCAAGCAGATCTCGAACGTGCTCGCCGTGCCGGCCATGGCGCTCAGCACGAGCAACGGCAAGACCACGGTCGAGAAGCTCGTGAACGGCAAGCCCGTGAAGACGGCGGTGACCGTCGGCCAGACCTTCGGCGCCCAGACCCAGATCACCTCGGGCCTCAAGAGCGGCGACAAGATCCGGATGACGCTCGGCTTCAACCGGGTGGTGAACGCGGGCACCGGCTCGGGTCGTAACGGTGGCGGCGCCAGGTTCCCCGGCGGCGGCACCTTCACCGGCGGTGGCGGCGGTGGCTTCAGCGGCAACTTCCCGGGCGGCGCTCCGTGACCCCGTCGCCGGTCGTCATCGAGCTCGACGACGTCGCGAAGATCTATCAAACCGGAGCGATCGAGGTGGCCGCGTTACGCGGAGTCGACCTGCAGATCCGACGCGGTGAGTACGTCGCAGTCCTCGGGCCGTCGGGGTCCGGCAAGTCGACGCTGATGAACATCCTCGGCTGCCTCGACATCCCCAGTCGCGGTAGCTATCTGCTCGAGGGCGAGGACGTGGCCACGATGAGTGAGGCCGCTCTGGCGGAGGTGCGCAACCGGCACATCGGCTTCGTCTTCCAGCAGTTCAACCTGCTCGGACGTATGTCCGCTTGGCGCAACGTGGAGCTGCCGCTGGTCTACGCCGGCGTCTCGCGCGCGGAGCGGAAAGAGCGTGCGCTGGAGGCATTGGCCCGCGTCGGGCTTGCCGATCGGTCGGACCACCGGCCCAGCGAGCTCTCGGGCGGTCAGCAGCAGCGCGTGGCGGTTGCACGCGCCTTGGTCACCGAGCCGTCGCTGATCCTCGCCGACGAGCCGAGCGGCAACCTGGACTCGGAGTCGACGGCCGACGTCCTCGGTCTCTTCGACGACCTGGCCACGAGCGGTCGCACGATCGTGCTGATCACGCACGAGCACGACGTGGCTGAGCGCGCGCATCGTCAGATCCGCGTGCGCGACGGCGCGATCGTCGCCGACGAACGAGTTTCGGCATGAGCTGGCTCGAAACCCTGCGCACTGGCTTCGACGCCATTCGCGCCCACAGACTGCGCTCTGCCCTGACCATGCTCGGCATCGTCATCGGCGTCTCCTCGGTGATCCTGACCGTGGGGTTGGGGCAGGGCGCCCAAGACAAGGTGACGAAGGAGATCTCGGCGCTCGGCAGCAACCTGCTCGTCGTCTCGCCGGGCTCGTCCACGTCGACCTCGGGGATCCGCGGTGGCTTCGGGTCGGCCACCACGCTGACCCTGCGCGACGCGAACGCGATCGCCGACAAGACCGTGGTGCCGGACGTGGCGGCGGTCGCTCCGGCGACGTCGTCGAATGTCACCCTGGTCGCGGGGACGTCGAACTGGTCCACCTCGCTGGTCGGCACGACGCCCTCGTGGCTCGAGGTTCGAGCCCGGTCGCTGCAAGCCGGCCGGTTCTTCACTCAAGCCGAGGTCGACTCCGGAGCGAAGGTCGTGGTGCTCGGTCCCGACACGGCGAGCGAGCTGTTCACAGGCAACCCGCTGGGTCAGACAGTGACCGTGAACGGCACCGCGCTCACGGTGATCGGG